>JADGQI010000078.1 GCA_017881905.1 Chloroflexota bacterium | reverse complement strand
TGGGCGCAGATCGGTCCCGCCAGTGGCTCGACGCGGCCCGGGCGACCGTTCGGATGGGCCGCGCTTCGATGCCCCCTGCGCTCTGCGACGAGCATCGGTCGACGGCCTGAACATCGCAAGTGCCATTGGTCCCTCGTGCTGACTGCGCATCCCCGTTCGCGGACGTCGGCACTTCCCGAATCACGAGTACGCTCTCCGTCGTGAGGCACACAAGGCACCCGGACGCACGATGAACCGTTGGTCGAACATGCGGCCTGCGGTGTTGGCAGGGCTCTTCGGCGTTGTCCTCGCGGTCACGGCCGGTGGCCCGCTCGCGGCGAGCGACGACACGCCCTCCATGTCGCCGACCTCCCCGTTGACCGCCCCGGCCGAGACCGTCCAGTCCCAGCCGACGCCCCTGGTCGGGACCGCCGCCCTGCCGCTCACCGGCCTGGTCATCGCGCTGGATCCCGGACACAACGGCGGGAACGCGGCCCACGCGGCCCGGATCGCCCGGCGCGTCTTCGTCGGCAACGGCTGGAAGGCCTGCAACACCGTCGGGACGTCGACCCGCCGGGGCTACCCGGAGCACCGGTTCACCTTCGCCGTCGCGCTCCGTGTCAAGGCGCGCCTCGAGGCGTTGGGCGCGACGGTCCGGCTGACCCGGCAGACCGACAACGGCGTCGGCCCGTGCGTCGACGTCCGGGGGCGCTTCGGCGCCCGGGTGAGCGCCGATGTGACGATCAGCATCCACGCCGACGGGTCCGCCCTCTCGCATCGCGGGTTCGTGGTCATGAAGCCCGGACGCGTCCCGCGCTACACCACGGACATCCTGGCGCGGTCGTCTCGCCTCGCGACAGCGATGCGCGCCGGCCTTCTCGACGCCGGGCTGCCGATCGCCAACTACTACGCGGCGAACGGGATCGTCAGCCGGACCGACCTGGGCACGCTGAACATGTCCGATGTCCCGGTCGTGATGGTCGAGCTCGGGAACATGAAGAACGCCGGCGATGCGACCCGGATGTCCGGCGCCGTCGGCCGCGACCGCTACGCCGCGGGTCTGGTCGCCGGGATCCGCCGCTACCTCGGACGCTGACGGGCGTCGTCTGGCCGAACGGCCCCCGTGGACCTGTCGTCCGGCACTCCCCGGCCCCGGTCAGCGCCGATACGGTAGGGACCGGAGGTGGAGATGGTCCTCGTCACCACCGGGACTCGGCTCGCCGGCGCTCCCACGAAGCCGGCACCGTTCGAGCCGCTCGACATCGCCGCGGATCACTGCAAGGGCTGCGAGCTCTGCATCTCGGTCTGCCCCAAGCATGTCCTGGAGCTCGATCGGAGCCTCGTCAACCGGCTCGGGTACCACCCCGTCCGTCTGACCGACGCCTCAGGCTGCACGAGTTGTGCGCTGTGCGCCCGGATCTGCCCGGACGCGGTCTTCACCGTCTACGCTCACCGGAAGGACCGGACATGACCACACTCCTCGCGGCCGCCGACCGAGGGTCCGCCGAGGCTGCCGGACCGGCCGTCCGCCCGATCCTGATGAAGGGCAACGAGGCCATCGCCGAGGCCGCGATCCAGGCCGGCTGCGACGCCTACTTCGGGTATCCGATCACTCCCCAGGCCGAGCTGCTCGAATGGATGGCCCGGCGGATGCCGGAGTGCGGTCGGGTGTTCGTCCAGGCGGAGAGCGAGCTCGGCGCGATCAACATGGCGCTCGGCGCGGCGGCGACGGGCGCGCGGGTCCTCGTCTCATCGTCGAGCCCAGGCATCAGCCTGATGGCCGAGGCGATGAGCTACATGGCGGGCTCGGAGCTGCCGGTCGTGCTGGTCAACGTCATGCGCGGCGGACCCGGTCTCGGCAGCATCGGCCCCTCCCAGTCGGACTACTTCCAGGCGACGAAGGGACACGGCCACGGCGATTATCGCGTCCCCGTCCTCGCGCCGTCGTCGATCGCCGAAGCGGTCGGGCTGGTCGCCGACGCGTTCGAGATCGCCGAGCGCTATCGGACCCCGACGATGATCCTGGCCGACGGGGTCATGGGCCAGGCGATGGAGCCCGTCGTGCCGTCGTACCGGATGCCGGAACGCCTGCCCGACGGCTGGCAGCTCTCCGGCGCGAACGGCCGCCCGCCCCGGGTCCTCCAGTCACTCCATCTCCTGCCCGAGGAGCTCGAGGCCCACGATCGGCACCTCCAGGCGAAGTACCGGACGATCGCCGAGCGGGAGGTCCGCTGGGCGGGCGAGCAGCTCGACGACGCCGAGATCGCGATCGTCGCCTACGGCACGGCCGCCAGGGTCGCCCGCACGGCGATCCAGCGCGCCCGCGCGGGCGGCCTCGCCCTGGGCCTGTTCCGGCCGATCACGTTGTGGCCCTTCCCGAGCGATGCCCTCGCGGCTGTCGCGCCTCGACTTCGTGCGCTGCTGGTCGTGGAGCTGTCCGCCGGCCAGCTCGTCGAGGACGTCAGGCTGGCGGTGGGCGATCGTGTGCCGGTCCTCTTCCACGGCCGGATGGGCGGGATGGTCCCGACACCGGGCGAGGTCCTGGACGCCGCCCGCCGAGCCTGGGCGATGACCGAGGGTCCGGCGGTGTCGAGGTGACGACGATGACGACGATCGCTCCGGTCGGGCCGGACGCTGGATCTCGACGTCTGATCTACGGCCACCCCGAGATGCTGACCGATCGCTCGAGCCACTACTGCCCGGGCTGCGGTCACGGGATCATCCACCGGCTCGTCGCCGAGCTGCTCGACGAGCTCGAGCTGGGACCGCGGACGATCGGGGTCGCCTCGGTCGGCTGCAGCGTCTTCGCCTACGACTACCTCCCGGTCGACTTCGTCGAGTCACCTCACGGACGGGCGCCGGCGGTGGCGACGGGCGTCCGTCGATCGCGGCCCGACGCGTTCGTCTTCACCTACCAGGGCGACGGCGACCTCGCGGCGATCGGGACGGCCGAGATCATCCATGCGGCCGCGCGCGGCGAGCGGATCAGCGTCATCTTCGTCAACAACGGGATCTATGGGATGACCGGCGGCCAGATGGCGCCCACGACCCTCCTCGGGCAACGGACGACGTCGAGCCCGACCGGTCGCGACGCCGCTGTGGCCGGGTACCCGCTGCCGATCACCGAGATGCTCGCCCTCGTGCCCGGGGTCTCCTATGCCGCCCGTGGCTCGATCGCCGATCCGGGGCTCATCGGCCGGACGAAGGCGATGATCCGCCGCGCGTTCGAGGTCCAGCTCGCCGGGGGCGGCCTGTCGATCGTCGAGGTGCTGTCGACCTGCCCGGTCGGCTGGGGTCTGACGCCGGTCGAGTCGATGGAGCACCTCGCCCACGACGTCGTCGAGACCTACCCGCTCGGCGTGCTCGTCGACCGCCTGCTCGAGCCGCCTCGGGACCGCGCGGAGGGTTGACGATGGAGCATGGCACGATCCTGTGCGGGTTCGGCGGCCAGGGCCTCCTGTTCGCCGGCCAGGTCCTCGCCCAGGCGGCCCTGCTCGAGGGCCGTGAGGTCTCGTGGATGCCGTCGTACGGCCCGGAGATGCGCGGCGGGACCGCGACCTGCAGCGTCGTCGTCAGCGATCTGCCGATCGGCTCGCCGCTGGTGGACCTGCCCGACAGCGTCGTCGCGCTCAACCCCCCGTCGATGGCGAGATACGAGCCGCTCCTCGCGCTTCGCGGCCTGCTCGTGCTCAACGACTCGCTGATCGAGGCCGAACCGACGCGGACCGACATCGAGGTGGTCCGCCTCCCGTGCACCGAGCTGGCTCGGGCCGCCGGCGACGACCGGCTGGTCAGCATCGTCGGCCTCGGTGCGCTGGTGGCACGGCGACCGATCGTCGGCGGCGACTCCGTCCGCGAGGCGATGACGGAGCTGGTCCGCAAGCATCACCCGGAGCTGGTCGACGCGGATCTCGCGGCCTTCGCGGCCGGGTTCGACCGGGCGATCTCCGAGCTGGCCGTCGCGGCATCGGGCGGTTCCCGGTCCGCATAGAATCGGGTCCTCCTCGCTCACCGCCACGCCGCCAGCACAGGGATCCGATGCCCGCCACCATCCTGCTCATTCGCCATGCCGAGAAGCCGCTCGGCGACGGACCGCCCCATGGCGTGACGATCGACGGCGTCCTCGACCCGGAGTCGCTGATCCCGCTCGGGTGGCAGCGAGCCGGTGCCCTGGTCGCCCTGTTCGCGCCGCGTCCCGACCCCATGGGGCGCCCGCCGGTCGTCCCGACGCCGACCCACCTATTCGCGTCGAAGATCGGCGCCGACAGCAGCAGCAGACGTCCGCGCGAGACGCTCGAGCCGCTGGCGGCCCGGCTCGGCCTGACGATCGACACTCGTTTCCTCAAGGAGCAGGCCGTCGAGACGATCGACGCGATCCGGGCGATCGACGGGATCGTCCTGGTCTCCTGGGAGCACCGCCTGATCCCGGCGATGGCGGAGCGGATCGTCGGCGGGCCGTCGGGCGTCCCGACCGTCTGGCCGTCCGACCGATACGACCTGGTCTGGGTGTTCGAGCCCGATCGTGCGGGATCCCGGTACGGGTTCCGGCAGGTCCCCCAGATGCTCCTCGCCGGGGATCGCCTAGAGCCGATCGGAGCGTCGCCGGAGGTCGGGGACGCGGTCACGCCTTGACCCACGGCACCGCCGGCCCGGGCCGAGCGGCACTGGCCGGCCCACGATGGCACCCCTAGTGTCCGAGCGGGCGGCTTCCATGCGTTCGTCGCCGGTCCATCGCGTGCCGTTGTGGAGCGGGCCGCTGACGGCCCCACTGGCCCAGCTGGTCCCGATCGAGCGGCGACCCGCGGTCGTCGTCCTCATCAAGGCGGTCCACACGGCGATCTTCGTCTCGATCGCGGGCCTCATCCTGCGCTTCACCCTGGACGGGCTCCGCGGCCGGACCGGACGAGGCAGCATGATCGCCGCCGGGGTGGCCCTGGCCGAGACGGCCATCTACCTCAGCAACAACCAGGTCTGTCCGTTGACGCCGCTCGCGGAGGAGCTCGGCGCCGAGAGCGGGACGGTGACCGATATCTTCCTGCCGGACCGGCTCAGCCGGCGGATCCCGGTCATCTTCGGGGGGATCCTCGCCGTCGGCCTGGCGGTCGACCTCCGCACCTGGCTCCGGCGCCACCCGCGGGCCCTGGGGACGCGCTAGAGTCGGCCTCCCGACGTCGGAGATCGGCGTCGGTTCGGAGGTGGATGGGTGAGTTCGTTCAAGGTCAGGGACCCGAACAGGATCGGGGTCGCCTTCATCGGCGTCGGCCGGATGGGGGTGACGCACGTGAAGACGCTGGCGGGGATCCCCAACATCCGGATGGTGGTCGTCGCGGACCACGGTCGGGACCGCGCCGAGCGTGGCCGCGCCGTCGCCAAGGCCGAGCGCGCGGTGACCTCGTCCGAGGAGGCGATCCTCGATCCGGCCGTCGAGGCGGTGGTGATCTCCACCCAGACGAACACCCACGCCGGCCTGATCGAGATGGCGATCGACGCCGGAAAGGCGGTCTGGAGCGAGAAGCCGATCGCCCTGGACCTGACGGAGACGCAGAGGATCGTCGAGCTCGTCGCCTCGACGGGCATCCCCGTCCAGCTCGGGTTCATGCGCCGGTTCGACCCCGGGTATGAGGCCGCCAAGGCCCGGATCGACAGCGGCGCTGTGGGGCGGATCGAGATGTTCCGGGCGCTGTCGCGCGACACCTACCCGCCCGGGCTCGAGTTCCTGAAGACGAGCGGCGGCGTCTTCCTCGACATGGCCGTCCACGATCTGGACCTGGCGCGGTTCCTCGTCGGCGAGGTGGATGAGGTCCAGAGCTGGGGCACCGTCCTTATCGACGATCGGTTCGCGCAGGCCGACGATTCCGATACCGCGGTGACAATGCTCCGGTTCCGCAACGGCGCCCTCGGGGTCGTCGAGACGTCGCGCCGCTCGACCTGGGGCTACGACATCCGGACCGAGGTGGCCGGCTCGACGGGCAAGGTCGTCATCGAGGCCCCGCAGAAGACGTCGATGGTGTTCTCTCGCGACTTCGGATTCGAGGCCGACCATTTCGAGAACTTCCCGGACCGCTTCGAGGTGGCCTATCGGCGCGAGCTCGAGGTGTTCTTCGAGGCGCTCGTCGACGGCCGAACACCCTCGCCGGGGCCGGCCGATGCGCTCGAGACGCTTCGCCTGGCCCTCGCCTGCACTCGCAGCTGGCGCGAAGGACGGCCGGTGAGGGTGGCCGAGGTGACCTCCTGACCGACATCGCATGGATCCGGCCACTCGCGGTGTTGTAGGTGTCGAGAAGCGGTCGGGACGCGACCGCCGGGACCGTCCGAAGGGGATCCGATGACCGACATCGACAACGACATCGACGCGAGGCTGGTCGCTCTCGCGGCACGTGCGCCCGGACGCGATGATCCGCCGAGCCTGGTCCAGGACCGCCGGCGCGGACGCTTCGCGGCCCCGCTGGCCCTGGGATCGATCCTCGTCCTGGGTGTCGTCGCGACCGCGGCGGGTACCGTCATCGTCCAGACGATGGCCGAGGGCCGGCCGGGGATCGAGAACCCGGGCCAACCGCTTGCCGGCGCGAACATGGAGTGCATGACGCCCCCCTCGGCGGCCGCCTTCCTCGCCGCCCACGGGTACCGCGACGTCGTGTGGCAGGTCGAGACCGGCCAGGTGACGGACAGCGCCGGCGGCAAGGGTCCGAGCAGCACGGCCGACCAGGCCACCCCGCCCGAGCACGGCTACGTGATCCCGGCATCGGTCGCCGGCGACGGCAAGCTGTACATGGTCGTGGACCAGCGGGTCGGCGCCACGGGGGTCGGCGCGTGCTTCGGGAAGCCGATGCCGTGAGGTCCTCACCGCTCGCGGCGACGCGGTCGCGACTCGTGACCGCCACGCGGACGGACCCGGCGGCCTTCGAGGCCGCCGTCCGACCGCACTACGCCAACCTCGTCCGCCGCCTCGTCGTCGTCCTCGGCGACGAGAACGACGCCCAGGACGTGGCCCAGGAGACGTATCTCAGGGCGTTCCGCTCATGGGACCGGTTCGACGGCGGCGATGTCCGGGCGTGGCTCTACACGATCGGCCTGCGCCTCGCCTTCAATCACCTGCGCGGCCGCCGGCGCTGGCTGGCCGCCATCCAGCGGATCGAGCCCAGGACCTGGACAGATCCGTCCGACCCGGACCTCTGGGCGGCCCTTCGGACGCTCGATCCCCGGACGAGGACCGCCCTGCTCCTGAGCGCGGTCGACGGCTACACCCAGCGCGAGATCGGAGTCATCTTGGGTGTGCCCGAAGGGACCGTTGCGAGCTGGCTATCGCGCGGCCGGGCGGCCCTCCGCCGCGAGCTGGGATCGCGCGCGGATCGCTAGGCGAGATCGCGCTCCTGATCATCGCGAGGTCGCGATCGGGGGCCTCGTCCCTTCGGCGATGGACCCTTCCGTCTGCCCGAGTCCGGTCAGGGTGCGCTCGTCGCCTCGCTCCCGAGGACGATCTGGCTCCGGCGGTCGAGTGCGAGGCGCTGGAAGTATTCGACGCACACCAGGACGAGCGCGGCCAGGATCGCCGCCACGATCACGAGAGCCAGCCGGGTCACGCTCCCGGTCGACATGGCTGCGCCGACCGTCTGGTCGTCGCCGCCGAGCGCGCGCAGGAAGACGACGACGGTCGGAAGGTAGAACGAAGCCAGGAAGGTCAGCCACCAGGAGATCACCAGCAGGGCCGGGGCGAACGAGGCGCCCGACAGGAGTGTCGTGACCTGCTTGACGATGGAGTACGGGCGCTTGAGTCCGATGAATGGGATCCACAGGGCGACGAAGGCCCCGATCGGCCCGTGGGCCGGCCAGCGGGCCGTCAGCGCCGGGACATTCGAGACGAGGAGTGCCATCCAGATCGACCAGGCGACCCCGCTCAGGAGGTAGCAGACGACCCAGATCGTGGTCACCGTGCTCATCGCATCGAGAGCGGCTGGCCCGGCGGCCAGGGTCCCGTCCGGGGTGACCGCAGCCAGGACCTGACGCGTTCGGACCACATCGATCCCGGTCGTCGCCAGGATCAGGATGCCAGCGAGCAGTGCCACGGGCCATGACGGCCGGTAGCGGACGCCAAGCCGACTCGCCGCCGCCAGGATCGACGTGGTCGTCTGGGCCTGGGCGGCGGAGTACGCCGCGGACGCCTCGGTCAGCTCGGAGCTGGTCCGGGGCAGGCGGCAGCGATAGCAGCGCTTGCTCCTGGCGTTGTTCGTCGAGCGGCAGTCCCCGCAGACCCACATCTCGGCCATCCCGGTCAGTCTTCTCCGGTCATGAGGCCCGGCACACCACTCGAAGGTACCGTTTCACACCGGACTGCCCTCGGTCGGAGTGATCGGTCGGGTCGGTCAGTCGTCGGTCGCGATCCGGGGCGCATCATCGATCGCCAGGCCGCTCCGACTGGCCAGCAGGGCGGCTTCGGTTCGGCTCGAGACGCCCATCTTGACCAGGATGTGGGTGACGTGGACCGAGGCGGTCTTGTCGCTGATGAACAACGCCTCGCCGATCTGGCGATTGGTGCGGCCTTCGCCGACCAAGGCGAGGACCTCGCGCTCCCGCGGGCTGAGGCCCCAAGGGTCGACCGGTCTGATCGAGATCGCCGGGTGCACCGCGGCGGTGGGAACCTCGAGCGCGAGACGCGCGCGGCGGGCCAGTGCCTCGATCCGGCCGACGAGCGGAGTCATGCCGATCCGGGCTGCGATCGCGTGGGCCTCGGTAATCGGAGTGGCCGCGCCGGCGCGATCCCCGGCCAGGAGCCGGGCCTCGCCCTCGCGATAGCGGCAATAGGCCACGTCCGGTATCGTCCCGACCGCGGCATGCGCTCCCGCGGCGGCGTCCCAGGCGACTGGATCACTGCGCTGCGCGGCACGTCCGCACTCAGCGTCGACCTGCAGGGCGATGGCGTGCATCCATGGCGTCGACATGGCACCGTCGAGATACGTCCCGGCGTCGAGCGCCGCGGCCTCTGCCGCCAGCTCCACTGCTCGTCCGACGGCGATCGCCACACGTGCATCCGCGCGGCTCGCCCGGTGTCGCTCGGCGACGTCGGCGTGCGCTCGCACCGCCGTCTTGAGCATGTCGGCCTGGATCGGCACTTCCTCGATCGTCGAGATGATGGCCAGGGCCGACTCGGCAAGCCGCGCCGCGGCGACCGGGTCATCCGCCGAGAGGGCAGCGATGGCTCGGACATGGGTGAACATCGCCGCGTACGCGTCATGCGTCGATGTGACCGGGTCGCCGGCCACAAGGGCCTCGACGCGAGCACGGTCACCGTGGCCGGCCGCGAGTTGGGCCTCGATGAGCAGCGCCTCCATGAGCGGGAAGCTGGCCACTGCCGCGACTCGGAGCCGCTCGAGCCTTTCGGTGGCTGCCCGCCAATCGCCGGTCGTGAACGCGGCGCTCGCGGCCGGCCCCTCCAGCCACGGGACCCATCCCCGCTCTGCTCCGATCTCCGCCGCCCACGCGATGGCATCGTCGACGAACGTCGCGACACGGTCGAAGTCGCCGATGTAGAACAGCGCCGACGCGTCGTTCGAGACGATCGCGCCCACGTCGAACAAGCCGACCTCGCCGAGCCCGCGGCCGATCTTCATCGACTCGTCGATGGCCGCACGCGTCTCATCGATGCGCCCGAGCGAAGAGGCCGAGAGAGCCCTGACCGACAACGTGGCCCCGAGCCGCGCCTGGGCGCCGACGGCGCGGCACAGGATGATCGCCTCGTCGGCGAGGTCGATCGCCTCGCGACACCGGCTTCGCTCCATCCGCCGCCCGGCAAGAAGTGAGACCGCATCCGCGCGCTCCTCCGAGAGCGGCTGCTCGGGGATCGTCGCCACGGCAGCTTCGCCGGCCGACAACGCCAGGTCGAAGTCGCCGGCGTCGTTCGCCAGATAGCCGAGCCAGGAGAGCAGGGCGCCCGATCTGCGCGGATCCGATCCGTCATCTTCGTCCACGGCGGCCTGCGCCAGCGCGAGCCCCCGCCTGGCTTCCCCGGAGAAGGACGTGAGCCTGGCCGCAGACATCCGAAGCTCGGCCCGCTCGATCGGGGCGAGCGTCCCGGTGCCTCCCGCGGCGAGGTCGGCCGCACGCTCGTAGGCGTCTGAGGCCTCACTCCACGCGTGCGCTGCTCTAGCCCGTCGGCCGGCCTCGATGAGCGCCGGAAGGGCGCGTTCGGCATCGCCCGCCTCCGTCCAGTGGTAGGCCAGCTCGGCGGCGGCGGTCGCCGGCGACGGGGCGGCGAGCTCCGGTCGTGCCTCGAGCGTCTCGGCGGCCCGTCGGTGGAGCGCGACTCGCTCGCTCGGCAGCAGGTCGCCCAGGACGGCTTCACGGAGCAGGGCATGGCGGAACCGATATCGTCGGCCGTCGGGTGTGGGTTCGAGCACATGGTGATCGACCGCCTGCCGAAGGGCGACACGCACCCCGTCCCCGGGCAAGTCGGCGATCGCGATCAGGAGGCCTTCATCGATGTCCCGGCCGATCGCCGCAGCCCGGCCGAGGAGGCCGAGGGTCGGTGGGTCGAGCCGTTCGAGGCGGGCGAGGAGAACGTCACGGAGGGAGCGGGGCAGGTCGATGATGTCGATGCCAAGCGCGACGAGCTCCTCGGCGTGGAACGGGTTGCCGTCGGCCAGGGTCACGATCCGATCGAGCCGCGACGCGCTCGGCGGTGTCCCGAGGATCGCCTCGAGCTGGTCGCGGATCTCCGTGCGTCCCAGCGGCGCGAGAGGGATGTCCGCGGCGACGGCGCCGCGCTCGAGCTCGGCGAGCACCGGGCGGAGCAGGTGCTGGCGGTGGATCTCGTCCGATCGGTAGGCGAGGAGGAGCAACACTCGCGAGCCGACCACCCGCGTCGACAGGAAGGTCAACAACTCGAGCGTCGAACGGTCGGCCCAGTGGAGGTCGTCGATGCAGACGACGACGTCGGCGTCGACCGCGGCTCGGACGAGCAGGTCCCGGATTCCGACGAAGACCCTTCCCCGAACGGGCGAGACGCCTCCGCTCGAGCCTGCCCCACCGAGCTCGTCTCGAAGGGCCCACGCCGCGGCGCTGTCGTCGGGGGAGTCACTGCTCTTCGCCAGGTCGTCGAGCGCGTCCAGGATCGGCGCGAACGGGAGCTCGCCGCTCCCGAGCTCGACGCACGTGCCGCGGAGGATCCGCGCCGGCCGGTCACCCAGCGGCTCATCGACGACGGACCGGGCGAACTCGTCGAGCAGGCGGGTCTTGCCGATGCCGGCCTCGCCGTGGACGAGGACCACACGCCGCGGGTCGCGCTCGATCCCGGCGAGGGCCGAGCGGAGGGCGTCGAGCTGATCTCGCCGGCCGATGAACGCCGGACTGGATACGCGACCTGGCACGGACCGCATCATCACACGCGGGCGTACCTCGCTCGTCGCGCGCCGACGGCTTGGCGGGCAGATCCCCGTGGATCGTTCCGGATCGGACTCAGGCGCGGACGCGGTCGATGCGGCCGTCACGCAGCGGCAGGCCCATCGTCAGCCGCGCGAGCCATCGCTTGCCGCTCGCCTTGGTGTCCTCCGCGACGTCGGCGGCGGCATGCCGTCGTTCCTGCGCGGCATCGGTGCGGGCGCGGCGCTGGATGTCGTGGGCGACGCTGAAGCTTGCGGGCTGATGCATCGGATCCTCCATTGGGGTCGGGGGTGTCATCCGGTCGATGCATCGAAGGTTGAGGTCGCGGCGGCACGTCGCCATCGGGCAGAGCCTTACTGTCGGGCCTTCCCGGGCCTCATTTCGCTGGCAACGGACGTGTCGACGCCTTAGGTGAGCGCTGGGCTCGGTCGCGCGACGTCCCGCGACCCCGCGCGACTACGATGGAGGTGTGAACGACCGCATCGCCGTCCCCCATCGGATCGTCGAGAGCGGCGTTGTCGCGATCGGCCGCCGGCTCGATCCGCGCTCGGTCGTCCGGATCGGCGAGGGCCTGGCGGCCGCCGGCATCGGTGCGTTCGAGATCACCGTCGGTAGCCCCGGCGCTCTCGACGCGATCGCCGCGCTCCATGCCCGGTTCGGCGAGCCCGGCGATCTCATCATCGGTGCCGGCACGGTGCTGACGGTCGACGATGCCGAGGCCGCGATCGGCGCCGGGGCGACGTTCGTGGTCATGCCCGTGACAGACCCGGCGGTCGTGGCCTGGGTCGCGGCCAAGGGCATCCCGGCGTTCCCGGGTGCGATGACGCCGACCGAGGCGCTGAGCGGCTGGATGGCCGGCGCGGCGGCGATCAAGCTCTTCCCTGCATCGGTCACGGGACCGACCTTCATCCGCGAGCTTCACGGGCCGTTCCCCGAGATCCCGGTCATCCCGACCGGCGGCGTCACCGTCGACACGGC
>JADGQI010000077.1 GCA_017881905.1 Chloroflexota bacterium | reverse complement strand
TGGTCGCCGACATACAGCCACTCGCGACGCTGGAGCCCGTCGCCGTAGAGCGGCAGCGGCTTGTCATCGAGGGCGTTGGTGATGAACAGCGGGATGAGCTTCTCGGGGTGGTGGTAGGGGCCGTAGGTGTTCGACCCGCGCGTCACGACGGCATCGAGGCCGTGGGTGACGACGTAGCTCCCGACGAGGAGCTCGCCGGATGCCTTCGCCGCGGCATACGGCGAGCGGGGAGCGAGCCGGTCGTCCTCGGTCGCCTGCCCCTCGTCGACCGAGCCGTAGACCTCGTCCGTCGAGACCTGCAGGAACCGCGGCCGACGGGGGGCCGTCCGACACGCCTCGAGCAGGACGTGGACCCCGACCACCCCGGTCGCGAGGAAGGCCGCCGGATCGAGGATCGAGCGGTCGACATGCGATTCCGCGGCGAAGTTGAGGACCGCATCGGACTCGGCCACCAGCGGCGCGACCACGGTCGGGTCCGCGATGTCGCCGCGCACGAACGCGAAACGCGCCGCCATCTCGGGGTCGTCGCGGACGGGGGCCAGGTTCGCCTCGTTGCCGGCATAGGTCAGCTTGTCCAGGACCGTGATCCTGGTCCCGTCGCGGCGCGCGAGCACGTCGCGGACGTAGCACGATCCGATGAACCCGGCGCCGCCGGTGACCAGCAGGTTCTCGAAGCGCCGCCCGGAGCTCACGTCCTCACCTGACCGGACGGCTGACCGGCGGCGGCAGCTGCCCGGCGGCGTCGTCGGCGGCCGCCAGCTCCGCCGCCCGGAGCAGCGAGGGCACGGTCCCGGCATCGGTCCAGTGCCCGTCGTAGACCGGGCTGTAGAGGCCGCGTTCGGGGATGTAGTGGTTGAGGACGTCGGTGATCTCGAGCTCGCCGCGACCGGACGGGAGCAGGTGGTCGATGACGTCGAACGCGTCGGGCCGGAGGAAGTAGACCCCGATCGGGATGAGATCGCTCTTGGGATGCTCAGGCTTCTCCTCGAAGCCGACGACGTGGCCGTCGGGTCCGAGTTCCGCCACCCCGAACCGCTCGGGGTCGGAGACCCGATACAGCAGCGTCCCGGCGCCGAATGGCCCCGCCTCGAATGCGCTCGCCACATCCGCCAGGGCCGGGCCGCGCAGGATGTTGTCGCCGAGGACGCAGCAGAAGGCATCGTCACCGACGAACCCGCGGGCGAGCCCGATGGCGTGGGCGATCCCGAGTGCACCCGGCTGGTAGCGATAGGTCAGGTCGATCCCGAACGCCGAGCCATCGCCCAGCAGCTCGACGACGTCGCCGACGCTCTTGCCACCGACGATGACCATCACCTCGCGGATACCCATCCGCGCGAGCGTCTCGATCGGGTAATAGATCATCGGCCGGTCGTAGATCGGCAGGAGATGCTTGTTGGTGACGATCGTGAGCGGGTAGAGCCGCGTCGCGGTCCCGCCGGCGAGGACGATGCCCTTCATCGTCGGGAAGGGTAGCAGTCGGGACCGGCCGGCACGGCCGCCTCGCCGGGCGTCACGGCTTCGCGGTCGGGGCGTGGGCCGGGGTCGCCGCAGGGCGCGGCGAGAGGCACGGCTGCTCGCCCTGCGGCAGGACGCCGCCCGAGCAGTCGATCGGCTGCTGCTCGATCGGTGGCAGCCCGCCCTGGTAGTCGGTGATGACCAGCAGGAACTCGAGCTTGTCGAGCTGCGCCGCCGGCTGAAGGTAGGCGGTCTGGACGACATCGTTGGCGTCGCGCTTGACGTCGACGACCTGGCCGATCAGCAGGCCCTTGGGATACGGCGAACGGACACCGCCGTTGAGCTCGATCCCGGCCGTCACGACCTCGTCGCCCGGGGCGACCGTCTCGGTCGAGTCGATCTGGCTCATGACCAGGACGCCGCCGAGCTGGCCGACGACCTGGCCGGTCGCCGCGTTCGTGGTCAGCTGGCCGATGACGGTCGACTCGCTGTCCGTCAGCAGCACGACCTTGGCGCTGGCGGGCCCGACTTCGACCACGCGCCCGGCCAGGGCGCCGCCGGCGGCGACCGCCACGTCCCCGACCTCGATGCCGTCGTCGGTCCCCTTGTCGAGGACGACCAGGCGGCGGAACTCTGACGACTCGCGGGCGATGACGGTGGCCGCGGCGGTCTTGAGCTCGAAGCCTGCCCGCAGCTGGAGCAGCGCGGTGAGCTGGTCGTTCTCGCGGCGGATCTCCTGGAGCCGGGCATTCTCGGCGGTGAGCCGGTCGTTCTCGGCCCGAAGCGCGGCGTTGTCCACCCGCAGCCGGTCGATCTCGGCGATCGAGGCGACCACGGAGGCGACCCCGCTGGCCACCTGGTCGAGGCTGCTCTGGATCGGCCGGAACGCGAAGCTGACCCCGTTCTGGACCTCGCGCACGGCCGGGTTCGACGAGAACGCCATGAGCAGCACCGTGACCAGCAGGAGCGAGATGAAGACGAAGCCGCGGCGTCGGGCGGCCCGGGTGGCGAGGATGGCGGTCATGTCGATCCGTTCGGTCGGCGTCGTGGCCGGGCGCGGCTCAGCGCGGCGGCCGCGAGTACGTCTCCGACACGAGGACGCGCGCCATCCTGTCGAGGTCCTGGAGGACGACGCCGGTCCCGCGCGCGACGCAGGTGAGCGGGTCGTCCGCGATGTGGACCGGCATCTGGGTGGCTTCCGCGACGCGCCGGTCGAGACCGGCCAGCAGGGCCCCGCCACCGGCCAGGACGATGCCCTGGTCCATGATGTCTGCGACGAGCTCCGGCGGGGTCTCCTCGATCGTGTCCTTGACCGTGTCCACGATCTGCTGGACCGACGGCTCGATCGCCTCGCGGATCTGATCGGCGCCGACCTCGACGCTGCGCGGCAGGCCGGTCAGCAGGTCGCGGCCGCGGAGCGCGACCCGCTGGGCATCCCACTCGCCCGGGTACGCGGACCCGATGGCGATCTTGATGTCCTCTGCGGTCCGCTCGCCGAGGAACAGGTTGTACTCGCGCCGGGCGAAGGTGACGATGTCCTGGTCCATCTCGTCGCCGCCGATCCGGATGCTCCGGCTGACGACGATGCCGCCGAGGCTGATGACCGCGACCTCGGTGGTCCCGCCGCCGATGTCCACGATGAGCGAGCCCGACGGCTCGCTCACCGGGAGACCTGCGCCGATCGCCGCGGCCATCGGCTCCTCGATCAGCCCCGCCCAGCGTGCGCCGGCGTTGAGGGCGGCGTCGCGGACGGCGCGTTTCTCGACCTCTGTCACCCCGGACGGGATGCCGAGCAGCATCCGGGGGCGGGCGATCTGGCCGACCCGGTCGTGGACCTTGTCGACGAAGTACTTGATCATCTGCTCGGTCACGTCGAAGTCGCTGATGACGCCGTCGCGCAGGGGGCGGACCGCGATGATGTTGGCCGGCGTCCGCCCGACCATCCGCTTGGCCTCGGCCCCGACCGCGAGCACCCGCTTGGTCTTCGCGTCAATGGCCACGACCGACGGCTCGCTCATGACGATCCCGCGGTCCCGGACGTGGACGAGCGTGTTGGCGGTCCCGAGGTCGATCCCGATGTCGCGGGAGAACAGGCCGAGGATCCGGTCGAGCATCTGGGCGGTGCGTCCTTCGTGGT
>JADGQI010000076.1 GCA_017881905.1 Chloroflexota bacterium | reverse complement strand
GGGACGCCCGGCGTCCAGCCGACCAGGGTCGATCGGGTCAGCGCGGTCAGTCCGTGGCGGATGAGCAGGACGGTGGGCACGGGACGGCAATGATAGGTCGCGGTCGACGATCGGGAGTACCGTCGACCGATGGTCGTCCGGTCGGTCCGCCCCTCGCGAACCATCGCCGCCCGACTGGTCGCGCTGGGTGTCGCGTCGCTCGTCCTGGCGGGCTGTGGCGCCCCGGCCGTCCCGAGCAGCGAAACCACCGCGATCCACCCGACGGCCGAGCCGACCGGCTCGTCCGTCCGTCCGACGCCCTCGGCGGCAAGCTCACGATCGGTCTTCCGCCCGACCGGCCCGACCGAGACCGCCAAGGTGATCCGCGTGGTCGACGGCGACACGATCGTGGTCCGGCTCGGCGGCCGCGATCAGCGTCTCCGCTACATCGGGATGGACACGCCGGAGACGAAGAAACCCGACACGCCGGTCCAATGGATGGGACCCGAGGCGAGTCGGGCGAATGAGGCACTCGTGAAGGGGCGGACGGTCGTCCTCGAGAAGGATGTCTCGGAGACCGACCGGTTCGGCCGGCTCCTGCGCTACGTCTGGCTGGTCGACGGCGACCGCTGGACGCTGGTCGACCTCGAGCTCGTCCGGCGCGGATTCGCCCAGGTCGAGACGGATCCTCCCGACGTCAAGTATGCGGACCGGTTCGTCGCGGCCCAGGTTTCGGCCCGGGAGGCGGGGATCGGCCTGTGGGGCCCGCGCCCCTCGAAAGCACCGTGAACGCTGGACCGCCAACCCGCGGTCCGCGATCGTTCGGCCGTATCATCCCCGGGATGACGATCGACACGTCGCATCGGACGGCGCGAATGTTCCGGGCGGTCCGCCTGGCGATGCTCGGTCTCGTGTCGGTCGCGATCGCCCACGACGCGATCTTCACCGCCCAATACGGGTTCGGCGCGGCATTCGCCCGGGCGATGCAGGACGGCGGTCACGACGGGTACTGGCCGGTCTTCTCGATGGTCGCGGTGGTCGCGGCGACCGTCCTCGGATTGCGCGCGGCGGTCCGCATCGGCCGCCTCAGCGTGGTGGATCGGTCGACCCGGCTGGTGACTGCGGAACCGGGGTCCTGCCAGCGGGGCTATCGCCGGGAGCTCATCGGCTTGTGGCCGCCGCTGCTCGCGCTCGTGACGGTGGCGTTCACCGTCCAGGAGAACGTCGAACATCTCGCCGGCCACGGTCACGTGATCGGGCTCGGCGCGCTGACCGGCCCCGAGTACCCGCTCGCCCTGCCCGTCCTCGCGCTCGTCACGCTGGCCGCCGCCTCGGTCGGGGCGCTCGTCCGCTGGCGGATCACGGTCCTGACGGCACGGCTCGCCGGGCGACCGCCGGTGGTCCGGCGGCGACGCCTCGGCGCGCGCCGACCCTCGCCGCGCTGGACCGACGTCGCCGCGATCCGCGCCCACGCATGGTTCCTCGTCCGGCTCGACGCCGGCCGTGCGCCGCCGCTTGCCGCCTGACCGCATCACCGACCGCATCCGGCCCGACTGATCTCGTTCGGGTGCCGTCGTGTCCCAGTGCGCCCGATCGGGCCGCACCGATCAGGAGTGATATCCCCGATGCACCTGTCCATCGACTTCAACCGGACGAGGGTCGGGCGACTCGGCAGCGCCGGCCTGGCCGCCGTGCTGCTGGCGACCCTCGCGGGTCAGGTTCTGGCCCACGAAGAACGCGACGTCGCCGGCTACTCGCTCGAGGTCGGGCTCATCGCCGAACCCGTCTTCGTCGGCGACCGGAGTGGGCTCGAGTTCCACGTGACCAAGGACGACAAGCCTGTAGCGGGTCTCGATCAGACGATCAAGGCCCGGGTCAGCTACGGCACGCAGACGCGCGACCTTCCGCTCGTCGAGCGGGAGGAGGACCCGGGCTGGTACGAGTCGGTCTTCATCCCGACGGCCGCGGGCAAGTACACGTTCCACCTGACCGGCACGATCGAGGGCACCGCCATCGACGAGTCGTTCACGTCGAGCCCGACCGGGTTCAACGAGGTCCAGGAGGCCGCCTCCGGGGAGTTCCCGAACACCCTGCCCACCGAGGCAGAGTTGCAAGCCCAGGCCCAGAAAGGTGCGGATGCCGCCAACCAGGCGACCATCGCGCTGGCGGTCGGCGGGATCGGACTCCTCGTCGGGCTGCTCGCCCTCGGGGTCTCCGTCGCGAGCCGTCGCCGACCGAAGGCGTAAGGGCGCGATCCCATGCCACGATCCGCGGCCGCGACTCGAGCGCTCCTCGCGTTCGGCGCGGCCGCGGTCATCCTCCTCGCTCGCCCGGCCTTGGCCGGGCCGGCATCACCGGTCGGGGGCGGAGCGGTCGTCTTCGGCCACTCCCAGCTCGTGTCGAGCTCACCCGGCGCGGGCGACTCCGTCCCGAGCGCACCGACCGAGATCCGACTCGTCTTCAGCGAGCCGATCGACCCGCGCTACACCTCGCTCGACCTGCTCGATGGGACGGGTCGGACCCTGCTCGCCGGCGTCGGGTCGGTGGACCCGACCGATCCGCGAACGCTCGTCGCCCCGATCCCGACCGGCGTGGTTCTCGCCCCGAACCAGATCTTCACCGTCGACTGGCGCGCCCTCTCGGCCGCCGACGGACATTCGACCCAGGGATTCCTGACCTTCGGCGTGGGCGACGTGGCCGCCCTCCAGCACGATCACAGCTCTGCGGCCGCGGGCGCGACGACCGGGGACCTCCATGCGGGCCACGACTCGGGGACCGCCGCCGCCGAGATCCAGGGCAAGGTCCTGGCATACGGCGGATCGATGCTCGCGTTCGGGCTGGCGATCCTCGCCTGGCTGGTCCTGCGCCCCGCCCTCGGCGGCATCCCGCGCGGTACCGCCTACGGTGCTGGGATCGCGCTCATCGCCGGGGCCTCCGGCTGCCTGCTGCTCCTCGTCGTCGGGGCGGGTTCGGCCCCGACCGCGGTGGGCTCCACCGCCGCGCCCGGTCCGGATGTGGCGGGGTTCGCGACGGGCAGCCGCATCGGCCAGCTCCTGACCGCCCGGCTGCTCGTCGCCCTCGCTGCGGGCCTTCTCGTCCTGGCCCTGACTCGACTCGGATGGCGCCGACTCGGCGCGCTGCCCATCCTCGGCCTGGCGGGCGTCGCCGGCGTGGTCGGCCTCGTCCTCACGGCGCTCGGGGGTCATGCGGCTGCGTACAGCTCGCCCGTGCCGGTCGCGATGGACATCGGCCACATGGCCGCCGGCGGCCTCTGGCTGAGCGGGCTCGTCCTGCTCGCGGCGTTGACCGACTTCGGCGGCCGGAGCCGGCTCGCCCCGGGTGCGCTCGGACTGGTCATCCCGCGCTTCTCCGCGCTGGCGCTCGTGTCGGTCGCGCTCATCGCCTTGACCGGGATCTACGCGGACTGGGTGCAGACGGGCGACCCACTGTCGTTCGCGTCGGCCTACGAGATCGACCTGTTGGCGAAGATCCTGGTGTTCGCTGCGGCGCTGGGCGTCGGACTGGTGAACTACCTCGACGGGGGACGGGGCATCGGCGGACGGCTCGGCCTGTCGCGACGACTGCTCGTCGAGCTCATCCTGGGCGTGGCCGTGCTCGCGATCACCGCCAACCTGACCAGTGGCTCACCGGTCGGACAGGACCGCCCGGTCGCCATCGCGCCGGCACCGAGCTCGGTCGTCTCCGCCCAGCCCGTGTCGCTCGACCTCCTCCCGGCCCGTCCCGGACCGAACCGGCTCGCCGCGGGACTGATGCGACCCCCCGTGGAAGGGACCGTCGTCGAGCTCATTCTCCAGCGACTCGACGCGGACCTGGGCACCTCGCGAGTCACGATGCGGCCCGACTTCACCAGTCCGACGCCGCGCTTCGTCACCGACGCGACCTTCCCGCCGGGATCCCGTTGGGACGCCACGGTCACCGCGACCGAGGCCTCCGGGCAGGAGGTCGCCCGGCAGAGATTCGTGTTCGCCTACGATCAGACCGGGTTGACCGAAGGCCGTCTCGCACCGCCGCTCGATCCGTTCGCGGTCCTGGCTCTCTGCCTGCTCGTCCTCGGCGTCCTCGCGGTCGCGTTCGCCGCCGCCGGCGGCGTGCTGCCGCGCACGCTCCCCGATGCGAGCCGGCCGGCCCTCGTCGGGGCTGGCCTGACCGGGATCGTCCTGGGCTTCGTGGCGCTCATCCTGGGAACGCCGCGATGATCGTCCGGGGACTCCTCCTGTCCGCGTCGCCGGTCGTCGCCGGCGGTGGCGGCGTGACCGTCGGCCTCGTCGTCGGGATCCAGCTCCTCATCGCGGCCGCCGTGCTCGGGGGCTTCGCCTGGTATGTCCGGGATCGTCGTCCCGGCTGGAACCGCGTCGCCCGCGTCGGGGCGGCCTTCGCCGGGCTCGCCGGCGGCGTGCTGCTCGTCGCCGCCGTCCTCGGACCCGGAAGCGCGGGCGACGTCGCGCTGGCCAACCCGGTCCCGCTGACGGTGACCTCGGTCGACGCCGGCCAGAACCTGTACGAGGCGAACTGTGCCCGCTGTCACGGCGTGGACGCGCGCGGTGGCGGAGTGGACGCCGGGACGACCCAGATCGCCCCGGCGAACCTCCGCAGCGGGCACCTGAACCTCCATTCGGACGTGGACATCTACACCTGGATCTCGTCGGGGCTGCCCGGCGGGATGCCCGCCTGGTCGGGCCAGTTGTCCGAGACCGATCGCTGGAACCTGGTGAACTTCCTCCGCTCGGTCAACGGTCGTGGCCCGACGCCCGCCCCTAGCGCGGTCGGCCCGCCGGCCCTGGCCGGGATCGGGATCGGCGGGACGGTCGGTGCGGCGCTGGTCGGCTGGCTCGCCGTCGGACTGGAGCGACGTCGTCGGCGACGGCAGGGCCGCTCAGCCGACCGGTCGAGGGACGTCGATCCCGGTGATCAGACCCGGCGGTAGGCCCGCACCGACAGCGGGATGAAGACGATCAGGATCAGTCCGATCCAGAACAGCGGCGGGAGGATCGTGTCGAACGTGGCCGTCCCCGTGAGCAGCGTGCGGCAGGCGTTGACGGCGACCGTCACCGGGTTGATCTCGGCGATCGGCTGGAGCCAGGTCGGGAACGTGTCGACCGGCACGAAGGCGCTCGACACGAACGTCAGCGGGAAGATCCAGATGAACCCGGCGGCCTGGACCGACTCGGGATCCTTGACCGACAGCCCGATGAGCGCCGAGATCCAGCTGAACGAATAGCCGAAGAGGACGACGATCACGAGCATCAGGAGGTAGGCGGGCAGCCCGCCGGACAGCGGCTCGAAGCCGACGAGCACGCCAACGACGGTCATCAGGACCACCACGAACATGTTCCGGATGAGGTCGGCGAACGTCCGTCCAGCGAGGACCGCGGAGCGGGCCATCGGCAGCGACCGGAATCGGTCGATCATCCCGCGCCCGAGGTCCTCGGCCAGACCGACGCCAGTCGCCGTCGCTCCGAAGACCGCCGTCTGGACGAAGATCCCCGGCATCAGGAAGTTGACGTAGTTGCCACCGGGCACGGACGCCGAGATCGCCCCGCCGAAGACGAACACGAAGAGCAGGACGAACATCACCGGCTGGATGGTCGAGAAGACCAGCAGCTGCGGGATCCGGACATACTGGAGCAGGTTCCGCTGGGTGACCGCGATCGCGTCGACGAACGTCCAGAACAGGGCCGGACGCGTGTCGGCCGGAACCCCCGCGGGCGGGATCGGGCGGACGGATGCGGTCATGCGGGGGTCCCTCCGGGGCGTGGGTCGCTCCGGTCGATCGGCCGGCCGGGGCGCCCGGTCGGGCCGGGACTCTCGCCGTCGTCGGTCGCCTCTTCCTCGGCGTGGTGGCCGGTCAGGGTCAGGAAGACGTCGTCGAGCGTCGGTCGGTGGAGGCTCAGCTCGCTGACCTCGATCCCGGCCGCATCGAGCCGGCGGACGGTCTCGGTCAGGATCGACGAGCCACCCTCGACCGGGACCCGGACGGAGTGCGCGTCGTGGTCGATGACGGGGTCCGCGGCAGCGAGGTCGCGGAGCAGGTCGTAGACCGCCTGGAGGTCTCCGTGACGATCCGCGACCTTGGTCAGCTTGAGCTCGACGACCTCGCCGCCGATCTGCTTCTTCAGCTCGTCCTGGGTCCCTTCGGCGATCACCTTGCCCAGGTCGATCACCGCGATCTTGTCGGCGAGCCGGTCCGCCTCCTCGAGGTACTGGGTGGTGAGCAGGATCGTCGTCCCGTCCGCCACGAGGCCGCCGATGACCTCCCACAGGGCGATTCGGCTGCGCGGATCGAGGCCGGTCGTGGGTTCGTCGAGGAAGAGGACGCGCGGGTGCCCGACGAGGCTCGCCGCCAGGTCGAGCCGCCGCTTCATCCCGCCCGAGTAGGTCCGTGCCGGCCGGTCGGCGGCGTCGGTGAGCTCGAACCGCTCGAGCAGGTCCGCGGCTCGTTCCCGGACCTCGGCCCGAGGGAGGTGGTAAAGGCGACCCACCAGGGTCAGGTTCTCCCGACCCGTCAGGTTCGCGTCGATCGCCGCGAACTGCCCCGTCAGGCCGATGACGTTGCGCAGGGCGCTCGAGTCGCGGACCACGTCGTACCCCGCGACGGTCGCACGACCGCCGTCGGGCGACAGCAGCGTGGTCAGGATCCGGACGGCCGTCGTCTTGCCGGCGCCGTTCGGACCGAGCAGACCGAGGACCGTCCCCTCCTCGACGTTCAGGTCGATCCCGGCCAAGGCGTGCACGTCGCCGTACGACTTGGTCAGGCCAACGGCTTCGATCGCCAGGGGCATACATCCTCCGGGTGGCAAGAGCGTGGAATGGTAATCCGTTCGTCGCGCGCGGGTCCGCGGATGGGCCGGCCGCCGCCCGACGGCGCTACGCTTGGCAGGTGAGCGACCGGGCCTTCGCGCGATCCGACAGCGAGGCACCGTGGCGGCCCTCGCCGGGGGACCTCGCGGACTCCCGTCTCGCCCGCTTCGTGCGCGACGCGCTGCCCGGCGAAGCGCGGCACGGCGGCGACGACCGCGACGGCCTCGAGGCGCTCCAGGCGCGCGCGGTCGGCGACCCTGCCTGGTTCTGGGATTCGGCCGCCGACGACCTCGGCCTCGCCTGGCAGCGTCGCCCCACCTCGACGCTCGATCTGAGCGGCGGGATCGCCCGGGCACGCTGGTGGGGAGGGGGGGCGTTCAACCACGCGGTCGCGGCCGTCGAGCCGTGGGCGGCCGCCCGCCCGGATGAGGTCGCTCTCGATTGGGAAGGCGAGGACGGAGCCGTCCGCCGGTCGACCTGGGCGGAGCTCGACCGGGATGTCCGGCTGGCGGCCCGCCGCCTCGCCGGGCTCGGGATCGGGGAGGGGTCGCGGGTCGGGATCCTGCTGCCGATGCTGCCCGAGACGGCGATCGCCGTGCTCGCGCTGGGCCGCCTCCGGGCGATCTTCACGCCGATCTTCAGCGGGTATGCGGCGCCGGCGATCGCCGCGCGCCTGAGCGCGTTCGGGGCCACCCACCTGATCACCGCCGACGGCTTCTACCGACGCGGCACGGTGGTCCCGCTGAAGACCGTCGCCGATGAGGCGCTGGCTCTCGCGCCGACGGTGACGACCGTCGTCGTGGTGCGCCGGATCGGCGCCGATCGCGCCGACGTGACGATGACCGCGGGGCGCGATGTCGACTGGGACGGCGCCATGGTGCCCGACCCGGCCGCCCCGACCGCAGCGGCCGACCGGTCCGACGGGGACCGGGCCGCCGACCGGGTGCCCGACACGGACCCCGAGGCGCCGTACATGGTCATCTACACGTCGGGGACGACGGGCCGGCCCAAGGGCACGGTCCACGTCCACGGGGGATTCCCGATCAAGGCGGCCCAGGACCTGGCCCACACGTTCGATCTGCGAGCCGGCGATGCCCTGTGCTGGTTCACGGACCTCGGCTGGATGATGGGTCCGTGGGCGATCAGTGGGGCGCTCCTGCTGGGCGCCCGCCTGGTCATGTACGAGGGCGCGCCAGACTGGCCCGACCCGGGTCGGCTGTGGTCGCTCGTCGCCCGCCATCGGATCACCCATTTCGGGGTCAGCCCCACGCTCATCCGTGCGCTCCGGGTCCATGGCGACGGACCCGTCCATGACCACGATCTCGGGTCGTTGCGGGTCCTCGGCTCGACGGGCGAGCCGTGGAATCCGGACCCGTGGCGATGGGCCTTCGACGTCGTCGGAGGCGGCCGCCTGCCGATCGTCAACTACTCGGGCGGGACCGAGATCGGCGGCGGGATCGTCGGGTGCTCGCTGCTCCGCCCCATCCGACCGACGAGCTTCAACGGGCCGTGCCCGGGTCTCGCGGCCGACATCGTCGACGCGGCCGGTCGGCCGGTCCGCGGGACGGTCGGCGAGCTGGCGATCCGGTCACCCTGGCCGGGGATGACCCGGGGCTTCTGGTCGGAGTCGGACGACGAGCGGTACCTGGAGACGTACTGGCGGCGGGTCCCCGGCCTGTGGATCCACGGCGACTGGGCGACGACCGACGCAGACGGCTACTGGTACATCCACGGCCGATCCGACGACACCCTCAAGGTGGCCGGCAAGCGGGTCGGGCCGGCCGAGGTCGAGGCGTGCGCCGTCGCCCACCCGGCCGTGGCCGCTGCCGCGGCGATCGGGGTGCCGGACGAGCTGAAAGGGGAGGCGATCGTCGTCCTGTGCGTGCCGCGCCCGGGGGTGACCTGGGACGAGAGCGTCGCCGCGGAGGTCGCCGGCCTCGTGGTCCACGACCTGGGCAAGCCCGTCCGCCCGAAGGCCGTCGTCGCGGTCCCCGACCTGCCACGGACCCGGAGCGGCAAGGTCATGCGCCGGATCGCCCGGGCGGCCTGGCTCGACCTCGATCCGGGTGACACGTCCGCGCTCGAGAACCCCGCCGTCATCGAGGCGATCGGACGGCTGGGAGGCGGGCGCTGACCGTGCGCCGACCTGCGTACCCGGCGGGGAGTACCAACAGGCGATGGACCGGCTCCGCCGGCGCGACCACGATGGACGCATGATCTGGAACCCGCGCGAGCGAGCCGCGTCCTCGGTCGACGTCCTCGAGGGCCCGACGATCAGTCCGCGACCGTTCACTCGTCCGGCCCGGCCGTTCGCCCCGCAGATCGAGTCGACGACGGAGGTCGGGTCACCCGTCCTCGATGCGATCCCCGAGCTCGGATCGGACGCGAGCCACGCTCCCGCGGGGGACACATGGATCGAGGCTCCAGCGCCCGCGACGACCAGCCGGGTCCATCTCATCGGGACGCACCTCCGGGCGGAGGGCGCGGTCGAGCTCGGCAACTTCCGCCGACTCTCGGACTACGTCAACCTGCTTGACGGGTTCTTCACGATCCACGATGTCGTCTTGCTGTCGCGCCTCGGTGAGCCGACACGGATCACCTTCCCGGACTTCCGCGTCCGTCTCGACGACATCGCGATCGTCGGTCAGTCCAGCCCGAGCGCGTCGACCTCGGAGGACCGTCGCATCCCGAAGCAGCGGCGACGCCTCGTCCTGACCACCGGGGCGCACATCATCTACGGCTACGCCTACCTCCACGAGCAGGCATCGCTGACCGCCTTCGTCGACTCGACCGACCCGGAGTTCATGCCGATGACCAATGTCCGGGTCCGCTGGCTCGCCGACCGGCGACTCGCCGGACGGTTCCCGTTCGCGCTCATCCAGCGCCGCAAGATCATCGGCGTCGCCACCGAGGTCAGCGGAGGCCTCAGCCTGCTCGAGGGTCGTCGGGCCGCCCCGACCTCCTGACCCAGGGAGCTCAGGCCGCCGCGGCCGCCGTCGGAGCCGGATCGACCCGGACCTGGCGCCGGAGCCAGATCCCGAACGCGAGCGCGCCGATGGCCGGGACAGCGAACCAGACGGCGAGCAGGGCAAGGGCCGCCCGAACGACCGAGACGATGTCGCTCAGACTCGACTCGATCTCGCCCGATCCGAGGACGTCGTCGACCTGGCGGAGCTGGCCGGCCAGATCGGTGAGGCTGGCGCCCAGTGCGGCGAGGTTCGTCTTGTTGTCGCCGAGGTTCGTGCCGAGCGTCCCGACCTGGGTCTGCAGGGTGCCGAGCTGGGTCGCGATCTGCCCGAACCGGCCGGACAGGGAGGCGAGCGGCTGCTGGCCGAGGAAGGTCAGGGCCGCCGACGTCGTCTGGAGCTCCTGTAGCGTCGACACGACGTCGGACAGCGCGGTGTCGACCTGGGTCAGCGTCGGGCCGGCCTGGTCGAGGGTCCCAGCGAAGCTCTGCGACGTGGTCCCGGCATGCTCGAGCGCCGTCGCGGTCCGATCGACCGTCGCCGAGATCGTCGTCAGCCGGCCGCTCATCTTCCCCGCGAGCCCGTCCAGTCGGTTCCCGATCGCGACGACCGCACCGAGCATGACGACGGCCAGGACGATCCCGACGACGCCGTAGACGATGAGGCCGGTCGACAGTGTCCGCAGCTGATGCGTGGTGCGATCGCTCATCCTGGTGGTCCTCCGGGTCGGCCGTTCACGATGTGATGGTGCCAGTATCCTGAGCCAGATGTCCGCGATCGACACTGGCATGCCGGCTGGTCCGAGCCTCGAGGCTCGGGCAGCGTACCTGGACGCCGTCCTGGGGTCGCTGCCAGGGCTCCGGCTGCTGACCGACGAGGTCGACCGTGAGTCGTACCGGCGCGACGAGACCGCCTATCTCGAGCCGCCCCTGCCGATCGGTGTGGCGTTGCCGACGGCGACCGCGGAGGTCGCCGAGCTCGTCCGGCTGGCGGCGATCCATCGGGTCCCGGTCGTCCCGCGGGGCGCCGGCACGGGCCTGAGCGGTGGCGCGGCCGGTGTCGACGGTGGCCTGACGATCGCCTTCACCCGGATGGACCGGATCCTCGAGATCGACCGCGCGGATCTCGTCGTGGTGACCCAGCCGGGCGTGGTCAATGCGGACCTCAAGAAGGCCGTGGCTGCGGAGGGGTTGTTCTACGCCCCAGACCCGGCGAGCTACGAGATGTGCACGATCGGCGGCAACCTCGGCACGAACGCCGGTGGCCTGTGCTGCGTCAAGTACGGCGTGACCCGCGACTCGGTCATCGGGCTCGAGATCGTGACCGCCGACGGATCGGTCGTCCGGCTCGGCGGCCGGACGGTCAAGGATGTCGCCGGCTACGGTCTCATCCCGCTGATCGTCGGTAGCCAGGGGACGCTGGCGATCGTCACCGAGGCGACCCTTCGGCTGCGGCCCGCTCCACCGCCCAAGGCGACCCTGATCGCGTTCTTCGCGGCGCTCGACGACGCCGGTCGCGCGGTGGCGGCGGTGATCGATGCCGGGGTGGAGCCATGCACCCTCGAGCTGATGGACCGGACGACGATCCGGGCAGTCGACGACATCCACCACCTGGGCCTCGACCTGGACGCAGCGGCGATGTTGCTGATCGAGTCCGACCTCCCGGGCGCGGCCGCAGGCATCGCGCTCGAGACCGCCGCCCGGGCGTGCGACGGGGCCGGAGCCACGACCACCATCATCGCCACGGATCCACAGGAGGCGGACTGGCTGCGACAGGGCCGGCGGATGGCGTTCAACGCCATGGAGCAGCTCGGCGTGGCCCGGATGGAGGACGTCGGCGTCCCGCGCGGACGGGTCCCCGACCTGCTCCGGGAGATCGAGCGGATCGCGAGCGACCAGGGTCTGACGATCGCCACGTTCGGTCATGTCGGCGACGGTAACCTCCACCCCAACATCATCCTCGACCGCGATGAGCCGGACGGCGCGGCCAAGCTCAAACGGGCGACCGATGCGTTGTGCATCGCGGCGATCGAGCTCGGCGGGACGGTCACGGCGGAGCACGGGATCGGCATCTCGCGCCGGGACTTCCTGGAGCGTCAACGGGGCGCCGGCGCGGTCGCCCTGATGCGCGCGATCAAGGATGCGCTCGACCCGCTCGGGATCTTGAACCCCGGCAAGGTCCTGTCGGAACGCTGACGGCCGCGAACGCGCGACGCCGGGATCCGACTCGGCGTCGGCGGCTCAGGCCAACAGCCGGTCGATCGCCGGGGTCCAGATCGCCCGCTCGTCGGTGGTGATCGCATACGCCCCATAGCCGGCGTGCCCGGCGACCCAGGCCGGACCGTCGAGGCCCAGGACGAACGCGGTGGTCGCGTAGGCGTCGGCGTAGGTCGGGCTCGGCCCGGTCACGGTGACGCTCAGGAGCCCGGCTGCGGGGCGGCCGGTCCGGGGATCCACGATGTGCTCGCCACGTTCGTACGCTCCCGACGTCGCGACCGCCAGGTCGCGGACCTCGAGCACGGCCGCGAGACGGTCCTCGATCCGCGGGTGGCGGATCCCGACCCGCCAGGCACGCCCCGGCTCGCGCTCGCCCCGGGCGACGATGTCGCCCCCGGCGTTGATCGCGAAGTCCGTCGCGCCCGCTCGCTCGAGCACCAGCGCGGCCTCCTCGGTCGCCCAGCCCTTGACCAGGCCGGTCGGGTCGGGTCGGCCGTCGCTGCGATGGCGTCGGATGTCGAACGCGCCGTCGCTCGTCCGCCGCAGGTCCTCGCCCAGGCCGAGGATCGCCCGGAGGTCGTCGGCACAGTCGGCCTCCTCGAGCTCGCCGCGGATGAGGCGGCTGACCTCGCTGTCGGGCCGGTACGGGCTGAACCTCGCGTCGATGTCGTGGAGCAGCCCGATCGCCTCGTCGACGGCGTCCGGGCAGACGCCGGTGCCCCGGACGTCGAACACGAAGACGGTGCCCATGATCCGCTCGACGCGGTGGGCCGGACCCGGGACGACGGTCGGGTCGTGCGGCCGCGTCGCCACGGCGGACTCAGCCATGGGCCTGGTCGAGCGCCGCCTGGAGCGACCGCTCGTAGGCGATGCTCGTGTACGTCGCCCCGGATACGAGGTCGATCTGCGCGCTCTGCGCCTGGACGGCCTCGCTCTGAAGGATGGGCTCGGCGTACTGGCTGATCATCTCCGAGCGTTGGCGGTCGGACGGGAGCTCGAGTGCGGCCACGTCCGTGACCTTGCCCCCGGCGATGGTCACCTCGACCTGGACCGGTCCGAAGCGCGTGTCGACGACCGGACCGGTGACGGTCCCGTCCTTATACGAGCCGGCGGCCGGTGCGGCCGTCGCGGCCGGGGCCCTGGTCGCGGCCGGTGTCCTCGTCGCACCGCCGGTCCCCTGCTGCCCGGGAGCGCGGGTCGGGGCGGCCGATGCGCCCGCCACGACGCCGACGGGACCCTTCGCAGAGCCGAGAGTCGTGCCCAGCCGATCGTCCGGCGTCTTGAAGCTGAACAGCAGGACGAGAGCCAGGGCGGTGGCGGAGATGGCGATGACGGCGCGTTTCGGCATATCAGGGTCCTCGGGTCAGTACACGAAGCGTTCGGTGTGGATCTGTTCGGCGGCGACCCCAAGGACGCGCAGTGAGCGCTGGGTGGCGTCCATCATCGGGGTGGGTCCGCACAGGAAGACGTCCCGGTCGACGACGTCGGGGACGAGCGTCGAGAGCGATTCGGGTCCCAGCGGCTCGGCCGGGAGGTCCCAGCTTCCGCGCTGCCCGACGATGTAGTGGACGGTCGCGCCCCGAAGACGGGCGATCGCGTCGATCTCCGCTCGGAACACGAGGTCGGCTTCACGACGTGCCCGGTAGATCAGGGTCAGATCCCCGTGCCGGCCGGGGAGCTCCTCGAGCAAGGCTCGGAGCGGGGTGATCCCGATGCCACCGGCGACCAGCAGGACGCGTGACTTCGTTCGGCGCGCCCCGGTCAGCGCCCCGTACGGACCCTCGACGTAGACCGGGGTCCCGAGTGGGACATCCTGGAGCCGGGCCGAGTCGTCGCCGAGGTCCTTGACCGTCAGGCGCAGCCACTCGCCGTTGGGCGCGGCGGAGATCGAGAACGGGTGGGCGCGCCACCAGCCGTCGCTGGCGAGGAAGCGACAGACGAGGTATTGGCCGGATCGGATCGCCAGCCGGTCCAGGTCGCGGCCGGTCAGGTAGATCGAGACGACCCCCGGGCCCTCCCGGACGACATTGGCGACCCGCAGTCGATGCCGCAGCGACGTTCGGATCGGCTGGCCGAACCGAAAGACGAGGATCGCCGCGACGGTGAGCAGGTACATCCCGATCCAGTACAGGCGGGCCATCGGATCGTCGGTGAAGTCGGCCCCGACCACGAGCTGATGGGCGAACGTGAGGGCGACGGCGAGGTAGGCATACAGGTGGATCCCATGCCAGGTCTCGTAGGACAGGCGGCGCCGGGCCGCCCGCATCGAGCTGATGGCCACCGCGACGAACAGCGCGAAGCCGGCCACCGCCCAGAGCACGAACGGGTACGTCGTGACGAGTGTCCACGCCTCGCCGACGACCGTCTGGCCATCGCCCAGCCCGTAGCCGATCGTGGTCGTGACGGCGTGGATGCCCAGCAGCCAGACGCATCCGAACCCCACCCACCGGTGCGCCGCGGCGAGGCGATCCATCCCGAACGACTGCTCGAGCCACGGGCTGCGCGACATGAGCACCAGTTCGATCAGGACGAGGTAGGTCCCGAACAGTGCCGTCAGCTGTCCGACGGCGGTCAGGAAGCCGGCGGCGGTATCGAGCCCGGAGCTGCCGCCGTGGCGCACCCACATCGCCGCGATGAGGACGCCGTTCCCGACGAGGAGCGCGACGACGTCGGTGGCACGCAAGGACCAGGTCCGCGGCCGGGTCACCCGGCGCAGGGTCCGGGGCGCGGCGGAGCCGGCTGGGCTGTGGGTCATGTCCTCAGGATGGCGGTCCGATGTGAGATGTCTCTGAGAACCCGGACTCTGTCGACCAAGGATGGGTGAAGGTTTCTTCATCGTGGCCACAGGTCGCTCTCATGACCGTCTCAGCGCGGATGCGTCTACTGGATGCAGGTGGGCCCGGCTCGAGCGGTCGTCGGCGAACCTCCTCCCCAACCTTAGCGCGAGGCGACTCGGATGAGATGGAAAGTACCGGCGGCGATCCTGCTGCTGGTGGTCGGTGTGGGCGCGGTCGTCGTCGCGATCACCGGGGGTCCCGGTGGGGGTCGCGCCAACGGACCGCAGTACCTGACGGCGACAGCGACGAGCGGGGATATCGCCCAGACCGTCGACGCGACCGGTAGCCTCACCCGGGCGACCACCTACGGTCTCGACTTCGGGGCCGCCCCGGCGGCGATCGACGCCGCCAGCACCGGCGGCAGCGGGTCCGGGACGTGGTCCGTCAAGGAGGTCAAGGTCGCCGTCGGGGACACCGTCAAGAAGGGCGCCGTCCTGGCGACCGCGGACCCGACGACGCTCGAGCGGAACCTGTCGGCCGCCGAGTCCAGCCTCCAGGCGGCGAAGAGCCAGAAGACGATCGCCAAGAACAGCCTCGACGCGGCGGTCGGTACCGACGCCAGGCGCCAGGCCCGGATCGGCTACGACAACGCCGCCTCGCAGTACCTCCAGGCCCAGGGCAACGTGGCCGATCTCCGGAAGCAGGTCGCGCGGACGACGATCGTCGCCCCGGTCGACGGCACGGTGACCGCGGTCGCAGCCGTCGCCGGCACGGACCTCTCGAGCGGCCCGGCGATCACCCTGGCCAGCGGCCCGCTGCAGGTCACCGCGGACTTCACGGAGACGGACCTGCCGTCGCTCAAGCTCGACCAGCCCGCCACGGTCACGATCGACGCCATCGATACGGACGTCCCGGGAAAGGTCGTCGCGATCGCTCCGTCGGCGGCCAGCTCGTCCGGCAGCGTCGTCACCTACGCGGTGACGATCGAGCTGACCGACTCGCCGGCCTCGGCCCGACCCGGGATGAGCGCGAACGCCGCGGTCACGACCGCGCAGGCCTCCGGGGTCATCTCCGTGCCGGCCGTCGCCCTGAATGGCTCCGCCCCGACATACACGGTGCTCGTGATGGCATCGGACGGGAGTGTCCAGACGCGTGACGTGACCGTCGGGCTGGTGACCTCCAGCCAGGCCGAGATCCAGAGCGGCCTTCAGGCCGGCGAGGCGGTCGTCGTCGGGACGACCGCGGCCCAGAACCAGACGACGACCACCACCGGCGGCTTCGGCTTCCCTGGCGGAGGCGGCTTTCAGCGGGGGACCGGCGGCAACAACAACGGCGGCAACGGCGGCAACGGCGGCACCCGGCCATGACCGCGCCGCTCATCACGCTCGACCGGATCAGCCGCGTCTACCAGACCGGCCGGTTCGAGGTCCGCGCCCTCGACGGCCTCGACCTGACGGTCGAGCGCGGCGAGTTCCTCGCCATCGTCGGTCCGTCGGGGTCCGGCAAGTCGACCCTGATGAACATCGTCGGCTGCCTCGATCGGCCTACCGCTGGCCGCTACGTCCTCGACGGGACAGCGGTCGAGGAGCTCGACGACGACGGCCTGGCGGATGTCCGCAGCCGGTCGATCGGCTTCGTCTTCCAGTCGTACAACCTCCTGCCCCGCACCAGTGCGCTCGACAACGTCGCGATGGCGCTGGCGTACCAGGGCGTCGGCCACAAGGAGCGCATCGCAAGGGCGACGGCGTCGCTCGAGCGGCTCGGCCTCGGTGACCGGGTGGACCACGAGCCGACCGAGCTGTCTGGCGGCCAGCAGCAGCGGGTCGCGATCGCCCGGGCGCTGGTGACCGAGCCCGCCCTCATCCTGGCTGACGAGCCGACCGGGAACCTCGACACCGCCAGCGGCGACGACGTGATGGGGATCCTGCGCGAGCTTCACGCGACCGGGCGGACGATCGTCCTCATCACCCACGACGCGGACGTCGCCGCGCGCGCCGACCGCCAGGTCCACGTCCGCGATGGGCGGCTCGTCGCATGAGCCCGCTCGACCTGATCCGTCTCGCGCTCGCCCGACTCCGGTCGAGCCGGCTCCGAGCGGCCCTGACGATGCTCGGGGTCATCATCGGCGTGGGCTCGGTCGTCGCGCTCGTCGCCGTCGGCCAGGGTGCCACCAAGGGGATCACCGCCCAGCTCGAAGGCCTGGGGACGAACCTCCTGACGGTCAACCCCGGGAGCTCGACGAGCTTCGGCACGCGCGGCGCCGCCGGGTCGGCCACCACCCTGACCATCGACGACGCGACCGCGCTCGCGGCGATCCCCGGGGTGGCGGCCGTGGCCCCGGAGCTCACGACCCAGAAGCTGGTGATCGCTGGGAAGGAGAACACGACGACGTCGATCGTCGGCACCTCGGCGCAATACGGGACGGTCCATAACCAGACGATCTGGCAGGGCTCGTTCCTGACCCAGCCGGTGACCGACCTCGGCCTCCGCGTGGCGGTCCTCGGGGCGACGACGGCCAGCGACCTCGGGCTCGGGGCCGACGCCGTCGGGACCGACATCTCGATCGGTGGGATCCCGTTCCGGGTGATCGGCATCCTGCAGTCCAAAGGCGGCTCGGGGCCGCTCAACCAGGACGACCAGATCATCGTCCCGCTCGAGGCGGTGAAGAGCAACTTCGTCTCGGGCGACTCGGTCCGGTCGATCGGGGTGAGCGTGGCGACGGCTGATCAGATGGACCTGGTCAAGGCCGAGATCACGACCGGGCTCAAGTCGCGCCACGGGCTGGGCGCCGCCGATGCGGCCGACTTCACCGTATTCGACCAGGCCCAGCTGCTGACCACCGTCAACTCGATCACCGGGCTGCTGACCGTCCTGCTGGCCGGGATCGCGTCGATCTCGCTGATCGTCGGCGGCATCGGGATCATGAACATCATGCTCGTCTCGGTCCGCGAGCGGACCCGTGAGATCGGCATCCGCAAGGCGATCGGCGCCAAGAGCCGAGACATCCTCTTCCAGTTCCTCATCGAGGCCCTCGTCCTGTCGGTCCTCGGCGGGTTCATCGGCATCCTCGTAGGCCTCGGTGCGACCGCGGCCATCGGAGCCATCGCCGGCTGGGGCTTCGTGTTCAGCCCGGCGACCCTCGTCGTGGCCCTGCTGTTCAGCCTGGCCGTCGGCGTGATCTTCGGCGTGTGGCCCGCGCGGCAGGCCGCCCGTCTCGACCCCATCGCCGCACTTCGCTACGAGTAGGAGACCCGAACCGTGACCGACATCCAGCCGACCCCGGATCCGTCCGCGACGCCTCCGTTGCCGACCTTCCAGTCGCCGCAGCCGCCCGACCCCGCGGCGGCGATGCCGACCTTCCAGCCGCCGCAGCCGCAGCCGCAGCCCGCGTACCAGATGCCCCAGCCGCAACCGGTGTCGCCCGTG
>JADGQI010000075.1 GCA_017881905.1 Chloroflexota bacterium | reverse complement strand
TCGCGACAGCGTCGGCCAGCGCCTAGGCGTGAAGGTCGGCGACGGCCAGCTCGTCCCGGCGGGCTCGATCATCGTCCGACAGCGGGGGATGACCTTCCTGTCCGGTGAGGGCACCGGCCTCGGCAGGGACTACACCGTCTTCGCCACCGTGACCGGCAAGGTTCGGTTCGAGCACCAGACCAAGACGAAGAAGCGCATCCGCGTCGAGGCGGTCCCGGCCGTCGCGGCCGAGGCATAGCGCACCCAGCACGCAGCCGACGACCACCGGCGGGCAGACGACCCGTGCGGACGGCGCCGGAGGAGAGAAACCGAACGTGAAGCCCGAGATCCATCCCAAGTACTACCAGGCGCAGGTCCATTGCGGATCGTGCGGCATCGAATTCACGCTCGGTTCGACCCGACCGGAGCTGCGCGTCGACGTCTGCAGCAACTGCCACCCGTTCTTCACGGGCAAGCAGACGATCATCGACACCGCCGGCCAGGTCGAGCGCTTCCAGAAGCGGCTCGAGCGCTCTGCGCGGGCGTAGCCCCGCCCTGGCGCCACCGGCCGGCCGGCCCGCCGTGAGCCGGTAGACTTCCGGGATGGCGCGCTACACCTACGGCGGACAGGCGCTCATCGAGGGCGTCCTGATGCGGGGTCGCGACGCGATCGCCGTCGCCTTCCGCAGTCCCGAGGGCGGGATCGTCTGGCAGACCGAGCGGCTCGATGCGGGTTTCCACGGCAGCCGCTGGTCGCGGCTCCCGTTCGTGCGTGGGCTCGTCGTCCTGTACGAGACCCTCGTGGTCGGGACGCGCTGGCTCGTCCGCTCCGCCTCGCTGGCGGCGTCCGAGGAGGGCGTCGAGCTCGGGCGGAGCGCCGTCGCGATCATGCTCCTGATCACCCTCGCCGCCGGGATCGGGATCTTCTTCCTGTTCCCGCTCGTGATCGCGACGGTCACCACCAGCCAGATCGACAACGGCCTCGTGCAGCACCTCGTCGAAGGCCTGATCCGGGTCGTGATCTTCATCGGTTACCTCGTGCTGATCGCCCAGGCCAAGGACGTCAAGCGAGTGTTCCAGTACCACGGCGCCGAGCACATGACGATCCACGCGCTCGAGGCCGGTGACCCGCTGACCACGGCCGAGGTCCGCAAGTACCCGACCGCGCACCAGCGCTGCGGGACGGAGTTCCTGGTCGTCGTGATCGCGCTGTCGATCATCATGTTCAGCCTCGTCGGCCGGCAGACGCCGGTGATCATGGTCGTCAGCCGGATCGTGCTCATCCCGGTGATCGCGGCCGTCGGCTACGAGCTGCTCCGCTTCGGCGCACGGCATCGGGCGAACCCGATCGTCCACATCGTGATGATGCCGGGGATCTGGGTCCAGAAGATCACGACCCGCCAGCCCACCGACGACATGATCGAGGTCGCGATCGTGTCGATGGAACAGGCCCTCGTCGCGGACGGCGAGACGGTCCCCGACGGCAGCGCGACGTTCGAGCGTGAGCCGCTCGCCGACGTCGAGGCGCGGATCAAGGCCCAGCTGGCCGCCGACCGCGCCGCCGAGGCAGCCGCCTCCACGGCAGCCGGCGGCGCGGTCGCAACGGGCGGCGCAGGCCCGACCGGCGTCGTGGCCGCCGATCCGGCCTCTGAGCCGGTCGCGGTCGAGACCGATCGGCCCGTCTCGGGCGCATGATCGACGGCAAGCTCCGCGAGGTCGTCGCGCGGTACGAGGCGGTCCAAGAAGAGCTCGCACTTCCAGAGACGTCGAGGGACCCGGAGGCGATCCGGCGCCTGGGCCGCGAGCTGTCTCGTCTCGAGCCCGTCGTCTCGGCGATCCGCCGGCTCGAGGAGACGCGGACCGAGCTTGCCGGGGCCCGCGAGATGCGCGACGGCGAGACCGACGAGGAGCTCCGGGCGATGGCGCGTGACGAGATCACCCGCCTCGAGGCCGACGAGACCCGCCTGATCGAGGAGCTCAAGGTCCTGCTCCTGCCGCGCGATCCGGCCGACGACGGCGACGTCATCATGGAGATCCGGGCCGGCGCCGGGGGCGAGGAGGCGGCCCTGTTCGCGGCCGAGCTCCTCCGGATGTACCTGCGCTACGCCGAGCGCCACCGATTCTCGGCCGACGCGATCTCCACGCACGAGACCGGGATCGGCGGGCTCAAGGAGGCGATCGTCGAGATCAGCGGTGACGGCGCCTACTCGCGGCTCAAGTTCGAGGGTGGGGTCCACCGGGTCCAGCGGGTCCCGGCGACCGAATCGAGCGGCCGCACCCACACCTCGACCGCGACCGTGGTCGTCCTGCCCGAGGTCGAGGAGAACGAGATCGTCATCGACGAGGAGAAGGATCTCCGGATCGAGGTCAAGCGCTCGTCGGGACCCGGCGGCCAGTCGGTCAACACGACCGACTCCGCGGTCCGGATCACCCACTTCCCGTCCGGCCTGGTCGTCGAGATCCAGGACGAGAAGAGCCAGCACAAGAACAAGGCCAAGGCGATGGCCGTCCTGCGGGCACGGCTCCAGGACCTCGAGCTCCAGAAGCAGCGGGCCGAGAACTCGGCCGCCCGACGGTCGATGATCGGCGCGGGCGACCGGTCGGACAAGATCCGGACCTACAACTTCCCGCAGGACCGGGTCACCGACCACCGGATCGGGATGGACCTCTCGAACCTGCCGCGCGTGCTCGACGGCGACCTCGACAAGCTCATCGACGCGCTCATCACCACCGACCAGGCCGAGCAGCTGTCGTCGCTCGGCGAGGACGACGACGATCCGCCCGGCGTTGGCGCGGGCCGCCGACGGTAGCGACGATGCCCACCGTCGAAGCCCTGATCCGGATCGGGACCGATCGTCTGACCGCCTCCGGCTCGGAGAGCCCGCGACTCGACGCGGAGCTGCTCCTGGCGCGGATCCTCCGGACGGATCGGACCTCGTTCGCCGCCCATCCCGAGACGGTCGTCGGTGACGCGGCGGCCGCCTTCTACGAGGGCGATCTCGCTCGGCGCGAGCTCGGTGAGCCGATCGCCTATATCCGGGGCTTCCGTGAGTTCCACGGTCTCGCCTTGGCCACCGATCCGCGTGCGCTCATCCCGCGACCGGAGACCGAGCAGGTCGTCGACATCGTCGAGTCCGTGGTCGTCAGCCGGCTGGTCGCCACGCCGCGGCCGCCGGGGACCCGTCCGATCCTGGTCGCCGATGTCGGGACCGGCGGAGGGACGATCGCGGTCGCCCTCGCCGTCGCGCTCCGGAAGCGACGGATGCTCGACGAGATCCGGATCCTTGCCACCGACATCGCGCCGGAGGCGATCCAGCTCGCGCGCGAGAACGCGGTCGGGCACGGGGTGGCCGACCGGATCGAGTTCGCGATCGCCGACCTGCTCCCGATCGACGGCCATCTGATCGACGTCGTCGCCGCGAACCTGCCGTACATCGCATCCGAGGCGATCGATGGCCTGTCGGTCGCGCTGTCGTTCGAGCCGCGCGTCGCGCTCGACGGCGGACCGGACGGGCTGGACGTCGTACGTGCCCTGCTCGAGCGCCTGCCCCGGGTGCTCCGGGCCGACGGCGTCGCGGTCCTCGAGATCGGGGCCGATCAGGGCGACCTCGTGCTGGGCGAAGTCGCGTCGCGGATGCCCGACTGGACCCGTGAGCTCCTGCCCGACCTGGCGGGGCTGACGCGGATCGTGCGGCTGGAGCGCCAAGAGCGGCCGCGCCCAGAGACCCCGGCCTGATCGTGGCCGACCCGCGGTTCCCGATCCGGCTGCTCGCGCTCGACCTCGACGGGACGCTCGTCGAGCCCGACCTCGTCCTGCGCCCGAAGATCCGGGCGGCGATCCTCGACGCGGTCGCACGCGGCGTGCGGGTCGTCATCGCGACCGGGCGGATGCCGACGAGCGCCCAGCCGTTCGCGCGGGCGCTCGGGCTGACCGATCCGATCATCGGCTACCAGGGCGCGCTGGTCCGGGCGATGCCCGGCGCGGAAGGCGGGATCGGCCGGTTGCTCTACCACCGGCCACTGCCGGCGGAGGCGGCCCGCGAGGCGATCCGCTGGACGCGCGCACAGGGATTCGCCCCGCACATCAACCACCTCGAACGATTCGTCATGCCCACCGGCGACCCCAGGACCGACGACTACTCGGCGTTCCTCGGTGCGCGGGCCGAGGTGGTGCCCGATCTGGAGCGATGGGTCCGCCACCCCGTCTCGAAGGTCCTCGCGGTGGGCGAGGACGGGCGGCCGCTCGACGTGTTGGAGGCGGCCCGCGCGCATTTCGCCGGGATGGCGGAGGTCACGGTCAGCCATCCGCAGTTCCTCGAGTTCCTCGCCCCCGGCGTATCGAAGGGCCGCGCGATGCGCAACCTCGCCCGACGGTTCGGGATCCCGCTCGAGCAGACGATGGCGATGGGCGACCAGTTCAACGACTTCGAGATGATCGAGATGGCCGGCCACGGGGTCGCGATGCCGTCGGCTCCGCCGGCGGTCCAGGCCGCCGCGCGCTACGTCGCGCCGCCGCTCGAGGACGAGGGCGCCGCGGACGTCATCCGGGCGCTGGTCCTCGGCGGCCGGGACTCGGCACGGAACGTCGGGTCGATCCGGCCCGGCGGCGCCGCGCTCCGCTGATGGCTCCACGGCTGGTGCCGGACGATGCGGCCGGTCGTGCGCTCGCGGTCGAGGCGCTCCGTCGCGGGCAGCTGGTCGCGCTGCCGACCGATACGGTCTACGGGATCGGGGTGGCCCTTACCACGCCTGGCGGGATCGAGCGCCTGTTCGCCGCCAAGCATCGCCCCCCCGAGAAGGGTGTCGTGCTCCTCCTCGCGGATCATCACCAGGCGGCGGACGTCGCCGAGCTGACCGCCGCGTTCCACGTCCTGGCCGCGGCCTTCTGGCCCGGTGCGCTCACGCTCGTGGCGCGGCAGCGCGACGACGTCCCGTTGCCCGCGGCGCTGACCGGTGGCGCAGCCACGATCGGGCTCCGATTGGCGGACCACGACGCGCCGCGCGCCCTCGCCGCAGAGCTCGGCCCGGTGCCGGTGACATCTGCCAACCGGTCGGGCGAACCTGATGCGATCGACGCGCCCGGCGTCCTGGCGATGCTCGGCGACGTCGCGGATCTGACGATCGTCCTCGACGGCGGGCCGGCCCGGGTCGGAGCCCCATCCTCGGTGGTCGATTGCTCGGTCGATCCACCGCGCCTCCTTCGCGCCGGTGCATTGCCGGCCGACGTCCTGTCCGCGGTCCTCGAGGACGCCGGGCTGCCCGCGCTCGCGCCCCCGTAGTCGGCCGTTCGAGCGCCCCGGTGCGGCGCCGAGACCGCTCCGGTTCCGCGCGCCGAACGGCGAAGGCGACCGTTGTGGGACCATGGCCCAGGTCGCCCGCGACCCGGGGCCGGCACCACGACCCGGGCCGATCCGCGAACGCCGAAGATCGAGGGATCCGATGAGCACGACCGCCCCCACGGGACTCGCCTGGGCCCCGATCGCCGACGTCGATCCCGAGGTCTGGGAGGCGATGGTCGGCGAGCGGCGCCGGCAGCACGACAAGATCGAGCTGATCGCCAGCGAGAACTACGTCTACGGCGCGGTCCTCGAGGCCCAGGGCAGCTGGCTGACCAACAAGTACGCCGAGGGTCTGCCCGGCAAGCGCTACTACGGCGGCTGTGAGTTCATCGACGTCGTCGAGCGTCTCGCCCAGAAGCGCGCCCTCGAGCTCTTCCCCGGTGCAGAGCACGTCAACGTCCAGCCGCACTCCGGCGCCCAGGCCAACATGGCGGCCTATCTCAGCACGGTGAACCCCGGCGACCGGGTCATCGGTATGAAGCTCGACCAGGGCGGCCACCTGACCCACGGGATGGCGCTCAACTTCAGCGGGCGGTTCTTCCAGATCCATGGCTACGGCGTCCGGCGCGACGACGAGCGGATCGACTACGACGCCCTCGAGCTCCAGGCCAGCGAGGTCCGACCGAAGGTCATCATCGCCGGCGCCAGCGCCTACCCGCGGATCATCGACTTCGAGCGGATGGCCGATATCGCCCACTCGGTCGGGGCGCTGCTGTGGGTCGATATGGCGCACATCGCCGGGCTCGTGGCGGCGGGCCTCCACCCGAGCCCGTTCCCGCACGCCGACCTCGTCACGACGACCACCCACAAGACGTTGCGCGGCGGGCGGGGCGGACTGATCTTCAGCCGCACCGAGCTCCCGCCGACGGCGGACCCCGCGGACTACCCGATGGTCAAGCCGAACCTCGCCGCGACGATCGACCGGAGTGTCTTTCCCGGTGTCCAGGGCGGGCCCCTCGAGCACGTCATCGCGGCCAAGGCGATCGGGTTCAAGCTGGCCCTGACCGACGAGTTCCGGGAGTACCAGGTCCAGGTCCTGGCGAACGCCCGGACGCTGGCCGAGACGCTGGCCGGCGAGGGCATGCGCCTCATCAGCGGCGGGACGGACAACCACCTCATCCTGGCCGACGTGACCCCCTTCGGGGTGACCGGCAAGGAAGCCGAGCACGTCCTCGACGAGATCGGGATCACGGTCAACAAGAACGGCATCCCGTTCGATACCAACCCGCCGAACATCTCGTCCGGCATCCGGATCGGAACGCCGGCCACCACCAGCCGGGGGTTCGCCGAACCGGAGATGCGCGACATCGGACGGATCATCGTGGAGGCCATCCGCCACCGCGCGGACGCCGCGGTCCAGGCCAGGCTCGCCGGCGAGGTCGCCGCGATCGTCGAGCGTTTCCCCGTCCCAGGTCTCACCGAGGTCTGATGCAGTTCATCCCGGGTGTCGGTGCGATCGCACCGACGCTCCTCGCCGCGTTCATCGCCGCCGCGCTGCTCGCCCTCGTCCTGACCCCGGGCGTGCGGCGGTTCGCCCAGGCGTTCGGGCTGGTCGATCGGCCGGACCCGCGCCGGGTGAACACCAGCCCGGTCCCGCGCGCGGGCGGCCTCGCGGTCGTCGGGGCCTTCCTGCCGGTGGCGATCGTCGTCGTCATCCTGGTCGACCGCGGGGACGTGGCGGCGGTGGTCATGCCCGGCACCGTCCATCCCGGGGAGCTCGGCGCGCTTCTCATCGGTGGGCTCATCGCGGCAGCGATCGGCTTCCTCGATGACGCCCTCCAGATCCGGGCGCGCTGGCAGCTCCTGGGCCAGGTCGCGATCGCTCTCGTGGCCGTCGGCCTCGGAGCGGAGATCGAAGCCGTCGCCAACCCGTTCGGGCCCGAGCTCATCGTGCTCGGCGAGGGCTTCTCGCTCATCTTCAGCGTCCTGTGGATCGTCGGGATGATCAACAGCATCAACTTCATCGACGGGCTCGACGGGTTGTCGTCGGGGATCGCGCTCATCGCCGCGGTCACCCTCGGCCTGATCAGCCTGACGACCGACCTCCGCCAGCCCTTCATCGCGATCCTGTGCTTCGCCCTGGCCGGGTCCCTGCTGGGGTTCCTGCGCTGGAACTTCCATCCGGCGTCGATCTTCGTCGGGACGAGCGGCGTGATGTTCATCGGCTACACGCTCGCCGTCCTGTCGATCCTGGGGACGGCCAAGGTCGCCGTGGCGCTGCTCGTCCTGGGCGTGCCGATCATCGACACGTTCTGGATCATCGTCCGGCGGCTCGCCAATCGCCGCTCACCGTTCACGCCCGATCGCGGTCACGTCCACCATCGGCTGCTGGACCTGGGCCTCAGCCACACCCAGACCGTCCTGCTCATCTATGCGATCACCGGCGTCCTTGCGGTGATGTCGTTCTTCCTGTCCGGCGCGGGGCAGCTCTACGCCTTCCTCGGTGTGGTCGTGGCGTCCGGGCTCATCCTGTTCGTCCTCACGAGCCGGGAGGCGGTCCAGGAGGACCTCGAAGCGGAGACCTACGAGACCTCGCGCGACGGACCCGTCGCCGCCGCCCCGGTGACCCCTCCTCCGACCCCGACAGCGGGGTCCGCGACGCCTCCATCCGACCCTCCGGCCTGACCGGTCGAGCCGGTCCGGCGGGGTCCGGGCCGGTGCGGGTCGGTCGCGGCCGGTGCGACCCTGCAACGGTGGTCCTACCCCGCTAGTACCCCCCGCGACGATGCGGTGCTAGCATCGACGAGACCGTTCCGTGTGCCCCGGCGGCCCGGTCTGTGGGGACCCATGACCGATCAACTCATCCTTGCCGTCGTCGCCCTTCTTCTGGTTCTCGTCTTGCTGTTCGAGGCCGAGGAGACATGGCGCTGGCGCGGCTCGGAGAACCGTCCGGAATCCCGCTTCCGGATCGTCCGGCTGTTCCGCCGGGTCGTCGGCGGCGTGCTCGCGATCTTCACGCTGCGACGCTCGTCGGGCCGCCACACCTCGAAGTCGGACCCGGCCCCGATGGCGTCCGAGGATGTCGCCCTCCGTCTCGGGACGGCCGATGCCGCGGGCCCCGTCCACATCGCCCCGGAGCGGATCGTCGTGTCGGGTCCCCACCGGGTCGAGGCCCCGCCGCCCCTGGTGCCGCTCGTGGTCCCGCCACTCGCCGTCGAGCGGTCGTCGCGACTCCGGCTCCTGCGCGACACCGTCGGCGCCACGCTCGTGCTCATCGGCTTCGTCGTCGTGGCGATCAACGTGGTGATCCCGCCGCAGACGCAGGGCCCAACGGCATCAGGCGCCGTCGAGGGCGTCACGTCCGCACCGATCATCGCTTCGGCAGCGCCGACCGAGCCGCCCGCCGCCTCACAGATCGCGATCGCCTCGACCGTACCGGAGCCGTCGCCGACCGGGACCATCCTCACCTCCGCCGAACCCACGCCCACACCGACGCCGACTCCGACTGATAAGCCAACGACGAGGAGGACCCCACCTCCCGCCCCGCCTGCCACGACGGCACCGACCGCGCCACCGACGCCCAAACCGACGCCGAAGCCCACCCCCAAGCCGACGCCGAAGCCAACGCTGCCGCCCCTCTC
>JADGQI010000074.1 GCA_017881905.1 Chloroflexota bacterium | reverse complement strand
GGCCGGGACTACCGGTTGCCGCTCGAGATGCCTCCGCACGCGATCCACGGCGTGGTATACGACCGACCTTGGCAAGCCGATGACGCGAACTCGTTGTCGATCGACCTCGGGCCGCGATGGCCGTTCGCCGGTCGGGTCGTCCAGCGGGTCGACCTCGAGCCGGGTCGGCTGACCCTGAATCTCGAGCTCCATGCCGCCGAGCGGATGCCGGCGACCCTCGGATGGCATCCGTGGTTCCGCCGCCGGCTCGAGCTGGTCGAGACGGCCCCTGACGGGCTGTCGGCCAGCGCCGAGCTCGAGCTGGATGCGGGGTCGATGTATCAGCGCGACGCGGACGGGATCCCGACCGGAAGGCTCGTGCCACCGACGGTCGGGCCATGGGATGACTGCATGACCGACCTGCGATCCGACCCGGTCGTGCGCTGGCCCGGCGTGCTCGAGCTCGAGCTGCGATCGGACGCCCCCGACTGGGTCGTCTACACCGAGCCGGAACACGCGATCTGCGTCGAGCCGCAGACGGGTCCGCCCGATGCCCTGAACATCCGGCCGGTGGTCGTCGAGCCCGGCCGCCCGCTCACGGCGACCATGGAGTGGCGCTGGCGCTCCCTCGAGGCGGGCGCCGCAGGCTGATCGCCCCGCCGCTCAATCGGCGCGGACGCTCGGTGGATCGGGCGGGAGTTCGATCAGATCCGAACCGGGCGGGAGGTCGGCGACGGTCGTCCCGTCGAGCGCCACGATCTCGACATCCTCGAGGCGCGACTCCTCGAGCAGCTCCGTCGAGTCGACCAGCCCGGTCGTCGGGACGGGCTCCGGATCGTCGATCCGGCCGATCGAGAAGGTGACCTGCGGCGGGATGCTGGCCGCGATCCCGATCTCGGCGATCCGATATGGTGAGCCCTTGTCTCGGAGCGCCGCGTTCGAGCGCTCCTGGAGCGACGTCGCCTTGATGATCACGTCGGCCAGGACGTTCGGGTCGATCCGGTCGATCGCCGTCGACAGGCCGCGCTTGGCGTGGCTGAACCCCTTCTTCGCCTGCCGGCCGGCCAGCTCGAGCTTGAGCTTGGTCTCCTCGCTCTTGCCGACCTCGACGACGGTCGTCGCGGCGCCCTCGGCTCGGCGGCGGGCTTCGTCCGCGGCCACGCGGGTCGCATCCGCTGCCTGCTCGGCGGCCTGTCGGGCCTTATCGAGGATCCCCATGGTCCGTGGAGTATCGGAACCCGGGGCGTTCCACGCAAGAGGGATCGACCGCTCGCGCGGCCTGCCTGATCAAGCGTGCTTGACGACGATCCGCTCGATGATGTTGGCCACGTCCTCGGACGCGTCGACCGCCGACTCGAGGAGGTTGTAGATCTTCTTCCACTTGATGATCTCGATCGGGTCCGGCTCCCCGTCGAAGAGGCCGGCGATCGCCTTCCGGACGAGCTGGTCGCCCTCGTTCTCGAGGCGGTGGACCTCGATCCAGTAGCGGTCGAGGCCCTTGAATCCGCGCAGGTTGAGGAGCGCTTCATGGAGGAGCTCGCACTGCTTGACGATGATCGCCGACTGCTCGATCGCGATGGCGGTCGGGGCGTCGATCCGATACAGCCCGAACGTGTCGCCGATCTCCTCGATGAAGTCGATCACGTCGTCCAGGCCGCTGATCAGGCTGTGGATGTCCTCGCGGTCGAACGGCGTGACGAACGTGCTCTCGAGCCGTCGGCCGATGTCGTGGCTGATCTCGTCGCCGCGATGCTCCGCGTCAGTGAGCTCCGCGATCCGCCGGGGCAGGTCGTCGAAGGTCCGGAGCATCTCGTTGAGCATCCGCGCCGCGGCCAGGACGTTCGCCGCGTCCTCGACGAAGAGGTCGAAGAAGCGCTCTTCGCGGGGGATCATCCGAAGTCGCAAGGACGGGCCTCCTGGGACAGGTCGACGGGGTCCAACTCTATCCCATCCGGCTCGGACGAGCCCTTCGTCCGAGCGTGTGCGATGCTCCGCTCGTGGACACGCTCGTCGTCGGGTTCATCGTCATCCAGGCCATCGTGCTCGGGGTCGCGGCGGTCCTGGCGATCCTCCGGGGCCGGGAGATCACCCGGATCCGCGAAACCCTGGCCGGGTCCGACGATCCGGCCGGTCCGTCCGTCGACCCCGGATCGATCGACCCCGAGCAGGCGATCCACGTGCTGCTCGACCGGGCCGGGACCGCCGAGTGGCAGACCGGGCAGATGGTCCGGGATCGCGCGGCCCTGCTCGACATCATCGGCGTGGGGATCGTGCGGCTCGATGACCGGCTGATCGTCGACGTCGCCAACGAGGCCGCCCACCAGTTCCTCGGCCGGCCGCCCGGGTCCCTCGTCGGTCGGAGCGCGATCGAGGCGTTCATCGACCCGGTCATCGACGGCGTGGCCCAGACCGCTCGCGAATCGGGCTCGGCGTACGGTGAGCTGACCCTCCGGCGCGACGATGGTCCGACGTTGGTCGTCCGCGCTCGACGGTCACCGGTGGCCGGGATCTGGCTGGTGATGGAGGACGTCTCGGAGCTACGCCGGCTCCAGCGCATCCGGGCCGAGTTCATCGACAACTTGTCGCACGAGCTGCGCACCCCGCTGACGACGGTCAGCCTGCTGGCCGAGACCCTGGTCCGGGAGGCCGACCAGGCGGGCGAAGCGATCCCGCCGAGGATGCGCGACCGGATCGGCAAGATCGAGGTCGAGACCGATCACCTGGTCCAGATGGTCGAGGAGCTGCTCGACCTGTCGCGGATCGAATCCGGCGGCCCGCTCGTCCTGCTCGACGAGATCGACCTCGGGCGGCTCGCCGTCGCCTCGGTCGAGCGTCTGCGGCTGTTCGCGGAGCGCCAGGGCGTCGAGCTCCGGACCGAGGTCCCGGAGGTGGTGCCGGCGGTCCGCGGCAACGAGGACCGACTTGGGCAGGTCCTGGTCAATCTCCTCCACAATGCGGTCAAGTTCAGCCCCGGCGGTGGTGAGGTCGTCGTCCGGGTCGAGGCGACCAGGGAGGACGTCATCGTGTCCGTCGAGGACCACGGCATCGGGATCCCGAAGGCCGACCAGGCGCGGGTCTTCGAGCGCTTCTACAAGGCCGACAAAGCGCGCCGCAGGGGCGCCGGGACGGGTCTCGGGCTGGCCATCGCCCGGCACGTCGTCGAGGCTCACGGTGGCGGGATCCGGGTCGAGTCCGAGGAAGGTCGCGGGTCGACCTTCTCGTTCACGATCCCCATCCTGGCGCCGGCGGCGGCCTGACCGGATGGATCGATTCCACGTCGCGACGCTCAACATCCTCAACCTTGCCGACCGTTGGGACGAGCGCCTGCCGCTCATCCTGGCCGATTACGCGGCGCTCCAGCCCGACGCGATCGGGCTCCAGGAGGTCGTCTACGTGATGCAGCAGGATCGGCTCATCGGCGCCGCCGGGGCGGGGGAGTACCGGTCGGTGCGCGGCTGGGCCGGCCGGCCCGAGTACGGCAATGCGCTGCTCATCCGGGCCGGCCTCGAACCGACGATCGAGGAGCGGCTCGATCTCGGGCTCGAGCGTTCCGCGCAGCGGGCCGTCCTGGCGTTGCCGAACGGAGCGACGGTCCTCATCGCGGTCACCCACCTCCACCACGCGGTCCCGGCTGCAGCCGAGCGTGACGAGCAGGCGGGGGCGTTGCTCGCGTGGCTCGACGCGGCGCCCTCGACCACCGCACAGGTCGTGGTCGGCGACTTCAACACCGATCCGCAGGAACCCGCCTACGCCCGGATGTCCGCGGCCGGCTTCCGCTCCTCGTATCTGGAGGCCAACGGCGCCGAGCCGGCGGTCACCTGGCCGTCCGGCCTGCAGGCTCCGGCGATGGACACCGACGGGGATCCGGACTGCCTCGACTACATCTGGGTCCGCGGAACGGTCGCGGTGGACGACTGTCGGCTGGCATTCGACCGGCCGGCCGTCGACGACCCGACCCTTTACCCGTCCGACCACCTGGGGCTGTCCGCTCACCTCCGGATCGGCTGATGGCTGTTGTCCCCGCGCTCCGCCTCGCCCACCGCGGCGACCATCGGGTCCATCTGGAGGACAGCCTTGCGGCGATCCTCGGGGCGATGGACGTGCCCGGTTGCGACGGTGTCGAGTTCGACGTCCGGTCGTCCTCCGACGGGGTGCCGATGCTCCTCCACGACGAGACGCTCGAGCGGACCCACGGCCGACCGGAGGCCATCGGGGCGCTCACCGCGGCCGAGCTCGACGGGCTCGGCGTGCCGAGACTCGACGCCGTCCTGGCCGCCCTGCCACGCCGCGCCTTCCTCGACGTCGAGCTGAAGGAGTCGTTCGGGCGCCCGCTCATCGAGGTCCTCGCCGCCGGGCGTGGGCCCGAGCTGCGCGACGCCGTGATCTCAGCGTTCGACCCGGCGGTCCTGGCCCGGATCGAGGGCCTGGTTCCGACCTGGCCGCGCTGGCTGAACGCCCGGACCCTGAACCGGGCCGTCATCGGGCGGGCCGTCGAGGGTGGCTGCATCGGCGTCTCGATCGAATGGTCGGCCCTCACGCCGGCGAATCTCCGCGCGGCGCGCGGCGCCGGACTGCAGGTGGCCGCGTGGACCGTCACCAAGCGGTCCACGTACACCCGCCTCGTCGAGCTCGGGGTCGGGGCGATCTGCGTGGAAGGTGAGGCCCTGACCGCCTGAACGCCGACGGTCCGTGGGCCGGGACGTACGGGCCCATCGGGTGCCGAGCGCCCGTATCCTCGCCACGACCGCGGAGGCTGGAGGGATGGCATGGCCCGTCGTGAGCGAGCCGATCTGGTCGTCGTCGGAGCGGGGACGATCGGCGGCTGGGCGGCGACCTTCGCTCGCGAGGATGGCATCGGTCGGGTCGTCGTCCTCGAACGCGGCCTCGCCGGCGGCGGAGCGAGCAGCCGGGCCGCGGGGATCGTCCGCGCCCAGGGCGGCACCCCGGCGACGGTGGCGCTCGGTTGCTGGACGATCGACTTCTACCACGGCCAGGCGGCTCGCTACGGGACGGACTCGGGGTTCCGCGAGCTCGGATACCTGATCCTCGCGATCACCGCCGAGGATGAGAGCGACGGGCGAGCCCGGGTCGCGATGCAGCGCAGGGTCGGACTCAACGTCCGCTGGCTGAGCCCGGCCGAGGCGTGCGCGGAGGTCCCGACGCTCGCTGCCGACGGCCACCGCGGCGGGAGCTTCATCTCGACCGACGGCGCGATCGACCCGCCGCGCAACGTCCTCGCCTACTCGCTCGCGATGCGGCAGGCGGGGGTCGAGCTCCGCGAGCGGACCGCGTTCACCGGCCTTCGGGTCGAGCGCGGCAGGGTGGTCGGCGTCGACACGAGCAGCGGCTCGATCGAGACGGAGCGCGTCCTGCTGACCGGGGGTCCGACCCTGCGGGAGGTCGGACGGATCGCGGGCGTCCGCATCCCGGCCGGCGCGGTTCGACATCAGATCGCGGTGACCGAGCCCCACCCGGCGTTCGACGTCGCGCGCCAGCCGATGGTCTTCGACCTCGCCCGCGGCCTGTACTGGCGGCTCGAGGACGGCGGCCTCCTGTTCGGGATGAGCAACCCCGATGAGCCGCCAGGCCCGGCGACCGAGATCGACTGGCCCTACCTGCGTCGGATGCGTCGCCGGCTCGATCGGTTCGTGCCGGCCGCCCGCGGCCTCGGGCTCCGCCGTGCGTGGGCGGCCACGATCGACTTCACGCCCGACCACCTGCCGATCCTCGGTCCGGGGCTCGACCCGAGCGGAGCCCCGATCCCGGGGCTGTGGGTCGCGTCGCCCGGCGGCCACGGGATGATGTGGGGTCCCGGCGTGTCCAGGGTCGCGGCGGACCTCGTGGCGACCGGCCGGACCGACCTGGTCGATCTGGCCGATCTCGGGCTCGACCGGTTCGACGCCGACGGGCGGAGCCGGATCGCGCCGGACGCGGTCGCCCTGCCCTTCCCGGTGCTCGCGACGGACTGACAAGTCGGCCCGGCCAACCCGGGCGGCCGGGCTACTTCGGCGGGCGGAGCAGCTCGGGTGGCAGCAGCCAGCGGAGGACCCCCGACCCGGCCGCCAGCGGCCGGGCGATGTCGACCCTGGCCATGGCGCCCTTGCGCATCACGATGTCGAGGGCGCCGGTCAGCAGCCCGAGCGATTCGCTGAAATCCGGGTCGTGCCCCACCAGCACCACCGAGGTCGGGTCACCTGCATCGGTCAGGATCCCGTCGATCGTCGCCGGCGACAGGATGTCGGCCAGCCGGTCGTCGACGACCGGGCGGATCCCGAGGTGCGCCGCGAACAGCTCGGCCGTCTCGCGCGCCCGCAGTCGCGGTGAGGTGACGATGGCGTCGGCGTCGAACCCGAGACCGGCCAGGTGGGACCCGAGCCGCTCCACCTGGTCGCGGCCCTTGGCCGACAGCGGCCGGTCGAAGTCCGATCCCTCCCATTTCGTCGGGTCACCGGCATGGGCGTGCCGGAGCAGGCATAGCTCGATCGTCATCCCATCAGGATGTCACGGATCGAGGCTGACGTTGTCATGGATTCAGGTCGACGATCTCCCCGGTCGCGAGGAACACGATGTCCTCGGCGATGTTCGTGACCCGATCCCCGATCCGCTCGAGGTAGTGAGCCGAGAACAGGATCCGGGTGCCCGGGTCGACGTTGGCCGGGTCGGCCCGCATCAGCGCGAGGGTCTCCTCGAACGTCCGGTGGTACAGGGCGTCGACCTCGTCATCCCGGGCTGCGACGGAACGCGCCGCCGACTCGTCGATGTCGACCAGCGCGCTCAGGATGCCGCGCACGAGCGACGCGGTCAGTCGGGCCATCTCCGGCAGGCCGCGATAGTCGCCGAGCGGCGGGAACGGCGCGAGCTTGCGCGCCTGCTTGGCGACCGACGCCGCGTGGTCGCCCATCCGCTCGAGCTCGTATGTGACGTGGTCGAGCGACAGGAGGAAGCGCAGGTCACGGGCGACCGGCTGCTGGGTGGCGATGACCGTGGCGATCTGCGATGACAGGTGGAACTGCGCCTCGTTGATCCGCCGATCGTCGCGGATCACCGTCAACGCCTTCTCGGCGTCGTGACGGACGAGCGCCTCGAGGGCCGCCAGGATCTGGTCCTCGACGAGCACGCCCATCCGGAGGACGCCTTCCTTGATCTCGCGCTGGCCGCGGTCGAGCTCGGGTCGGACGGAGTGCCCGGAGTCCTGGGCGATGGTCGCGACCTGGTCGCGGATGAGATCGGTGCCCTCGCGGTCGGTGGTCATGACACTCCTCTTAGCCGAACCGGCCGCTGACATAGTCTTCGGTGAGCTGGTCCTTCGGGCTCGTGAACATCTCCTTGGTCGGGCCCATCTCGACGAGGTAGCCGGCCCGATCATCACCCATCGTGAAGAAGGCCGTCTGGTCGCTAACGCGCGACGCCTGCTGCATGTTGTGCGTCACGATGACGATCGTATAGCGGTCACGGAGGTCGCTGATGAGCTCCTCGATCTTGAGCGTCGCGACCGGGTCGAGCGCCGAACATGGCTCGTCCATGAGGATGACCTCAGGGTCGACTGCGAGGGCCCGGGCGATGCACAGGCGCTGCTGCTGTCCGCCCGACAAGGAGACGCCGCTCTGGCGAAGCTTGTCCTTGACCTCGTTCCACAGGGCGGCTCGCTGGAGCGATCGTTCCACGACCCCGTCGAGCGAGGCCTTCGAGTGTCGTCCGGTGAGCCTCAGACCGGCGACCACATTGTCGTAGATCGACATCGTGGGGAACGGGTTCGGCCGCTGGAACACCATCCCGATGACCCGCCGGAGCTGCACCGGGTCGATCCGCGGGTCGTACACGTCGACGCCGTCGAGGGTCACCGTCCCCTCGACACGGGCCCCGGGGATGACCTCATGCATGCGGTTGAGGGTCCGGAGGAATGTGCTCTTGCCGCACCCGGACGGACCGATCAGCGCCGTGACGGATTGCGGCGTGATCGGGAGCGACACGTCGCGGACAGCGCGGAACGCGCTGTAGTAGACGTTGAGCGCCTGTACCTCCATCGCACCCGTCGCGACGCTCGTCGGAGCGGTCGCGAGCGGCGATCCTGGCGCTCCGGCGTAGCGGGCGACCGACTGCTGATCGCTCGGCGACTGACCGTTCGGCGATGCCACCGCAGCTGTCTCGCCCGCTCTGTCCAGCGATTCGATGGCCATCTCGGGGATCTCCTTCATCGGGAGCGCACGCTCCAGGTTCGAGCTCGGACAAGGATGTTGATGGTGAGGACGAACATCAGCAGCAGGAGCGCTGCGCCCCACGCTTGCTCATTGAGGGCCGCGATGGGCTGCCGAGCGTTGGTGTAGACGAAGATCGGGAGGGCGTCCATCGGCTTGGACCAGTCCCCGACGTTCACCAACCGGCTGCCGAGAGCCGTGAACAGGAGCGGGGCGGTCTCGCCCGCTGCTCGAGCGACCGCAAGCATCACCCCGGTCAGGATCCCCGGCAAGCCCGTGCGCAGGACCACGGACAGGACCGTCCGCCACGTCGGCACACCGAGCGCGAAGGATGCCTCGCGCAGGTCGCCCGGCACCAGTCGGAGCATCTCCTCTGTCGTTCGCATGATGATCGGGACCATCAGGAAGGCCAGGGCCACGCTTCCTGCGAAGGCGTTGTACTGGTGGAATGGCAGGACCAGGAACGTGAACACGAAGATGCCCATCAAGATCGACGGGATCCCGACGAGGACATCGGCCGAGAAGCGGATGACCGTCGCCGAGCGGCGGTGGCTGAACTCGCTCACGTAGACGGCCGCAAGGATCCCGGCTGGGATGGCCATGAGCGATGCGAGCGCGACCATCTGGATCGATCCCAGGATCGCCGCCTCTGCCCCGCCGCCGACGCCCAGGGCCCGTGGGGCCTTGGTCAGGAGATCAAGGTTCAGAGCACCGATCCCGTTGATCACCACGTAGGCCACGATCAGGAACAGCGGGATGACGCAGATCACGGCAGCCAACAGAGCGAGGCTGCGGAACAGGCGGTCGATGAGCGCGCGGCGGCGATCCGCTCCGGAGCGGACGAGCGATGCGGGGATCGAGCGACTGGCGACGGCCATCGGTCAGCCTCCCGTGGCCTGTCCGACGCCGTCGCCGGCGACGCGGCGCACGAGGAGCCGAGCCACGATATTCAGGCTGATGGTCATGATCAGGAGGATGAATCCGAGCGTGATCAGGGCGGACGTCTGCAGGCCGACGCCCGCCTCGTTGAAGGTCGTCGCGATCTGGGACGAGATCGTCTGTCCTTGGTCGAACAGCCGGGTAGGAACCCGCGTGTTGTTTCCGATGACCATGGTGACCGCCATCGTCTCGCCAAGGGCTCGTCCGAGACCCAGGATGATCGCCCCGATGATCCCTGACCGCGCGAACGGGATCACCGCCTTCCTGACGGTTTCCCAGCGAGTCGCGCCGAGCGCGAGCATCGCCTCGCGCTGATTGTTCGGGACCGCGGTGATCACCTCTCGGGAGATCGACACGATCGTCGGCAGGATCATGATCGCCAGGATCACCCCAGCGGCGAAGATCCCGACACCGAACGAGGGTCCGGCGAGGAACCCCACGTACCGGCCGATCGTGCTGGAGATCCACGCCTCGACCGTGCCACGAAGGAACGGGCTCAGAACGAACACGCCCCACAGGCCGATGACCACGCTGGGGATCGCAGCCAGAAGCTCGATCAGGAAGCTGACCGGGACGGCGACCCGTCTTGGCGCCAGCTCGGCGAGGAAGATCGCTGTGAGGAGGCCGATCGGCGCCGCCAGGACGAGGGCGATCAGCGAGGTTTCGAGCGTTCCGATGATGAATGGAAGGGCCCCATAGACGGATGTGACCGGGTTCCAGACCGTGCCCGTGATGAATGCCAGCCCGAACGTCCGCCATGTCGGTATCGAACTGATGAAGAGGAGGGTCCCGATCCCCGCGAGGAGGACGATGATCCCGAAGGCGAACGCCCCGGACCCACCACGGAACAGCCGGTCAGCATTCAGCCAGCGCGACCTCGATCCAGACGTGAGGCGTCCAGATTGCCTGAGCGTCGTCACCTGGGACTCTCCTGGTCTGCGCGTGAGCTGTAGGCATGCCCGGCGGCCATTGGGCGCTCGGCCGGACGGGTATCGACCGATAGCCCCGCCGATCGGACGGGGCTATCGTTTCCTTGGCGGACGATGCTCAGGGCCAGATCGGGGCGCCGCCCGAAGTGATCGTGTGGAGCGAATCCAGCGCCTGTTGCTGGACCGGTGCCGGCAGCGGGGCGTATCCCAGGCCCGCCTCCATCGCCTGTCCATCGGTCAGCGCCCATGTCGTGAAGGCGACGAGATCCTGACCCTTGTTCTTGTCGGTTTGATCCTGGTAGAGCAGGAGGTAGGTATACGAAGCGATCGGATAGGTAGTGGGGCCCGCACCGTTGATGATCGGGGCCTGTCGCGCATCGGCCGGGAAGTTCGCTGCGATCGCCTCTGCCGCGGCGGTAACACCATCGGTCGAGCCCGGAACGTAGTTGCCGTCGGCGTTCTTGATCAGTGCTGAAGCGATCTTGGCCTGGGTCGCGTACTGGAGCTCGACGTAACCGACCGAGCCGGGGATCTGCTTGACCGCGCCGGCGACGCCATCGTTCCCTGCCGCCCCCTGGCCGACCGGCCACTGGACTTCCTTACCGGCTCCCACCTTGGTATGCCAGTCAGGGCTGACCGTGTCCAGATAGGTGGTGAACGCGTTCGTCGTGCCCGATCCGTCCGAACGGTGGGCGACGTTGACAGCGACATCGGGGAGCGTCACCCCGGGATTGTTCGCTGCGATCTTGGGGTCGTTCCACTTGGTGATGTTGCCCAGGAACAGGTCGGCTACGTTCTGGCTGTCAAGCTGGAGTTTGTCGACTCCATCGAGGTTGTAGATGATCACGACGGCGCCCAGCGCGGTCGGAACATGGAGGACCTTGGTACCGCTCGGCAGCGCCGTGATCTCCTCGTCCTTCATGGCGGCGTCCGACGCCCCGAAGTCCACGGTCTGCTGGGTGAACGCCTTGACTCCGCCACCCGACCCGATGGACTGGTAGTTGAACAGGACCTGCGGGTACTTCGCCGTGTAGGTCTCGAACCAGGAGTTGTAGAGGGGCGTCGGGAACGTCGCACCCGCGCCCTGGAGGGTGATGGTCGCCGACACCGGCTCAGGGAGCGTCATCGCAGCCGAGGCCGCAGCCGACGCCGGGGCGGTCGACGCGGCAACCGTCGGCGCTGAGGTCGCCGCGGCGGTGGCGGCAGTGGTCGGAGCGGCCGTCGAGCCGGAGCTCGAGCATGCGCTGGCCGCGAGAGCGGCGACGAAGGCCAAGGCGGCCAAGCGCTTCGGGGTCGTGGTGGTCACGTCGATGGACTCCTCCGGGCGGCGGACATCAGCGGCCCGCCTGTGGCTTGGTCGTTATGGGTCGAGGTTGGGTCGCGCGGATGAACAGGCGGTCAGCGGCGCATTCGCCATTTGTTAACGATCCGGGACCGTCCGCCGGGACCGTGGCGCGCCGTCGACCCACGCCCCCGGCCGTCGTGGCACGATTGACCGCACAGCCGCATGGAGGTCGGGATGGCGAAAGCAGCCACGAAGCACGACGCCGACGATGCCGACCGCGCGTTCAGGAAGGCCTGGAAGCTGCTCGGGCGACTCGAGCGTCGACTCGAGCGAGCCCGGAAGCAGGAGCGCAAGCGGGTCCGCCAGCTCGGGGATGGGACCGCCCCGGATGCGGCCAAGCGGAGGTCCCAGCTCGAGGCCGCCCGATCCGAGGTCACCCAGATCGAGGGGCTGCTGACCGAGCTATCGGAGCTGATGGCAGCGAACGCGCGTGCCTCCGGGGGCCAGACCGTCAAGGACATGGCCACTGCGGTGGCTGCCGAGATCAAGGAGGAGGCGGCCGAGCCGCCGACCCTGCCGACCCGTCGCCGCAACCGGCATCATCGGCCGCGTCGTCGTCCGGTCGAGACCGAAGCGGGACCGACCGAGGCACCCGCCGCGGAGGAGATCGAGCCTGCGGCGGCTGTCGAGCCTGAGCCCGAGCCCGAGCCCGCGAGCCGTCCTCGCAACCGGCATCACCGGCCGCGCCGTCGCCCGACCGAGACGGAAGCGGTCGAGGTCGAAGCGCTCGTCGATGAACCGATCGGATCCGAACCTGAGCCGACACCCGAACCGGAGCCGACGCCCGAGCCGGAGCCTCAGCCGACGCCCGAACCGGAGCCGACGCCCGAGCCTGAGCCTGAGCCGACGCCCGAACCGGAGCCGACGCCCGAACCGGAGCCGACGCCCGAGCCTGAGCCTCAGCCGACGCCCGAACCGGAGCCGACGCCCG
>JADGQI010000073.1 GCA_017881905.1 Chloroflexota bacterium | reverse complement strand
TCTTGAGGAGCGCCATCTTCTCGCGCATCAAGCGGCGGAACTGGCCCATGTTCAGGCCACCGCCCTTGACCATGTCGGTCGGGTCGATGTTCGGGTCCTTGTCGACGCCCTGGAGCTTGGCGTTGAGCGCCGAGCGGATGAAGCTGGCGACGCTCAGCCCGGGGATGGCGGTCGGGTACTGGAAGGCCAGGAACATGCCCAGCCGGGAGCGCTTGTCCGGCGACAGCTTGAGCACGTCGCGACCCTGCCACGTGACGGACCCGCCGGTGACGATGTACGCGGGATGCCCCATCAGGGCATAGGCGAGCGTCGTCTTACCCGAGCCGTTCGGCCCCATGATGGCGTGGACCTCGCCGGGGCCGACGGTCAGGTCAATGCCCTTGAGGATCTCCCGCTCCGGGTCGGCGATCGGGGCGACGCGGAGATCGCGGATGACGAGGTCGGTGTCGTTGGTCACGGGTGGTCGGGCTCCTGGTCGCTGGTCCGGGGCGACGTCGTTCAGACGCCGAGCGGTTCGGGGGTGGTGGCGGTCCGCGCGGCGGGCTGCGGCTCCACCAGGCTGGTCCGTTGCGGAACGAGGTCGGCGAGGGTCATCCCCTCGAGGGTGCCGCTGATCGCATCGCGGATGCGAACCCAGAGGAGGTTGACCGAGCAGCGGGCGGTCCGGTCGCAGGCGTGCTGATGGTCGGGCGCCTCATCCTCGCTGGCACAGATCATCGGGGCGATCGGTCCCTCGAGGGCACGCAGGATGTCGGCCATCCGGATCTCCTCGGGGGCCCGCGCGAGCTCGTAACCGCCGTGGGCGCCGCGCGTCGAGACGACGAGTCCGGCATCCCGCAGGCTCATCACGAGCTGCTCGAGGTACGGCCGCGGCAGGGCCTCCTCCGTCGCGATCTCGGCCAGGCTGGCCGGACCTGCACCGTAGTGACGTCCGAGCTGGACCATCAGGCGCACGCCGTATTCGCCCTTCGTCGAGAAGGACACGGCGCCGCTGCCATGGAACTGGGTCCGGGTGCTCAGGGGTCGGGGCCTCGAATTCCGAGTGATTCCGTCGGGATTAGTCTACGCGCCGACAGCCTCGAGCGTCAACGAAGCAGGATGTCGTCGTCACCGGACGCTGACCGCCGAGTAGATCGATCCGAGGAACCGGCTCGGGACCGAGGCCAGGCGCCGGGTGTCCCGGAACCCCGCAGCCTCGGCCGTGCGACACCAGGTGTCGAAGGTCATCGGGAACGGGACCCAGTGGTTGCCCCGATCGGCGTCGTACTCGACCAGGACGAGCCGGCCGTCGTCGCGCAGCGCCGCCCGCACCCCGGCGAGGACCGAGGTCTTGTCACGGACGAAATGGAGCGAGTTCGCCATCACGATGCCGTCCAGCGGACCGAGGTCGAGCGGCGCGGAGAAGTCGGCGACGCGCTGGTCCACGGTCACCACCGGGAACCGTCGATGCAACTCCCCCGCCTGTTCGCGGAGAGCGCCGGCGTCGCGGTCGACCGACACGATGCTGCCGGACGGTCCGAGGATGTCGGCCAGCGCGAGGGTGAACGCACCCCTCCCCGAACCGAGGTCCGCCCAGGCCGGACCCCCGCCGACGACACCGTCGCGGATCAGGCGGACATGGTCGGCATGTTCCATCACGACATCGTAGGCGACGAACCCCCGGTGCCCCGGACCGCCTTGACACACGGTTGTCGCGGAGTCGTGGTTTGATGCGGCCGTGAACGACGACCCGGTCTGGCATCCAGGGGACGGAGCCGGACCAGCCGATGAACCTCCCGGAGGACCTCCCGCCGGTCCGGTCCGCGAGACGGCTCGGGCCGGCTCGGCCGGAAGGTGGGCGTTCTTCGTCGCCGGCGTCGTGGCAGTCATGGTCGCGATCGCCGTCGGAGAGATCGTCGCCGGGCTCGTCGCGGGAGCGCCGTCGCTCGTGGTGGCGATCGGGACCCTCGTCATCGATCAGCAGCCGCCCGGCGCCAAGGACATCGTCGTGTCCCTGTTCGGGACGAACGACAAGCTGTTCCTCAACGTCCTCATCCTCGTCGTGGCCCTCGTCGCCGGCGGCCTGCTCGGGCTGCTGGCCCGAACCCGGTTCACGACCGCGGCCGTGATCTTCGGCGCGTTCGGGATCGTCGCGCTCTTCTCGGCGCTGAGGATGGGCACCGCGTCGCCGGCCCTGTCGGTCGTGACCGTGGTGCTCGCCGTCGGAGCCGGTCTCACGGCCCTGCGACTGCTGGTCGGTCTCGCCGCCGGACCGAGCCCTGCGACGACTCCTCTGACGGAGGCCGGCTCGGCCGGCACGGCGGGCCGCGGGTCGAGACGCGGCCCGACCCGGGCGAGGTCCGGCCCCGTCTCGATGCCCGACTGGGATCGGCGTCGATTCCTCCTGGCCTCGGGCGGATTGGCGGTCGGATCGATCGCCGTGGGGTTCATCGGTCGGACGCTGCTCCAGGGCGCTCACTCGCAGGAGCCGACGACCGTCGTGCTGCCGAGCGCATCGCTGACGCCGGCCCCGCTCGCACCCGACACCTCGCTGGCGGTGCCCGGGATCACCCCGATCGTCGTCCCCAACGACGATTTCTATCGGATCGACACGGCGCTCATCGTCCCTCGCGTCGACGTCGCGACCTGGACGGTCAAGGTCACCGGGATGGTCGATACGCCAGTCAGCCTGACCTATGCGCAGCTCACCGCGAAGCCGATCTTCGAGCAGTACGTGACGATCGCCTGTGTCTCCAACGAGGTCGGCGGGAATCTCGTCGGCAACGCCCTGTGGCGTGGCGTCCACCTCCGGGAGATCCTGGCGATGGCCGGCGTCAGGCCCGAGGCGACCCAGATCGTCGGCCGGTCGGTCGACGGCTTCACGGTCGGGTTCCCGACCGCCTGGGCGATGGACCCATCCCGCCAGCCGATGATCGCGGTCGGGATGAACGGCGAGCCGCTCCCGGTCCAGCACGGCTACCCCGCCCGTTTGATCGTCCCCGGACTGTACGGCTACGTGTCGGCCACGAAATGGCTGGCCGAGATCGAGCTGACCACCCTCGAGGCGTTCGACGCCTATTGGGTGCCACTCGGCTGGTCCAAGGAGGCCCCGATCCTGACCCAGTCGCGGATCGATGTCCCGTCGTCCGGGGCGAACGTCAAGGCCGGGCCGGTGGCCGTCGCCGGGGTGGCCTGGGCGCCCGATCGCGGCGTGTCGAAGGTCGAAGTGCGGATCGACGATGGGGCCTGGCAGCCGTGCGTGATGTCGAGCGAGATCTCGAGCGCCACCTGGGTCCAGTGGAAGCTCGCCTGGGACGCCCCGGCCGGCGAGCACCGCATCCAGGTCCGGGCGACCGACGGGACCGGACAGGTCCAGACCGAGGAGTCGTCGCCGCCGGCGCCCGACGGGGCTCGCGGATATCACACCATCGGCGTCCGCGTCGGCTGATCGGGCGCCGGCCGCCTCCGGCGTTCGGACTAGGACTGTCGGGCCATCGCGAACGGGTCCGCCCGCGACGTACGGTCGGGGCTGCGACACCCGGCGCTCGACGCCGGGCGTTGCGCCGTCACGCGCCCCGGAATCTCGAGCCGATGGAGGTCTCTCCCAGCAGGTGGCCGTCACCTATCGACGCGATCGCGACCGCAGCGCCCGGGGCAAGCGGAAGCGCGCGCTCGAGGAGGCCGCCAACGGTCCTCCGCCGGTCGACGTGACGCGGGACGTGGCCCTCCGGCGGATCGCGGCGGCGGTCTCCGGGCGGACGGACCTCGCGACGCTGTTCGACGACGTGATCGCGTTCACCATCGCGCTCTTCTCCGTGGAGCGAGCGGCCCTGTGGCTCATCGACGACGGCGCCCAGCACCCGTTCCGACTGGCCGCCCATCGCGGCATCAGCCCGGGGTTGCGCGAGGCCGTCGGCCACCTCACCATCGATTCGCCGGCCAACGGCGTCCAGGTCGCGCGCGACCACGAGCTGCGTGTGCTGCAGGGCGCCGCGCAGCACGCGGCGACCCCGGAGATGCGCGCGGCCTACGCCGGCGACGGGATCGAGACGGTGTGCTTCGTCCCGATCGTGTTCCAGGAGCGGATGCTCGGGCTGCTGGTCCTCTACCACGAGACCCGTCGCGAGTGGCCGGCGGAGGAGCTCGAGCTCGCGGCCGCGTTCGGCAACCAGATGGCGGCCGCGATCGAGAACACCCGGCTGCACGAGGCGACCCTCGACCTTGCGGCCCGACTGCGCGCCATCCAGGACCTCAGCGCCCGACTCAACCGGATCCAGGACGTCCGTGGGATCGCCGAGGCGATCGTGGCCGAGGCCCGGAGCCTCATCGACTACGACAACATCCGCGTCTACCGCGTCGACCATGCCGCGGGGCTGTGCGAGCCGATCGCCTTCACCGGCGTCTTCATGGGCGTCGAATCCCCGAGCGTCGATGTGCTCCGTTGCAAGGTCGGGCAGGGTCTGACCGGCTGGGTCGCGGAACGCGGCGAATCGCTCGTCATCGGCGATGCGGAGCTGGACGACCGACGCATCCTGATCGGCCCCACCGACGGGCCCGAATCGATGCTCCTCGTCCCCATGCTCTACGACGATCGCGTCGAGGGGGTCATCGTCCTGGCCAAGCTCGGTCGCAACCGGTTCACGGCGGACCACGAAGCCACCCTGTCGATCTTCGCGGGCCACGCGGCCCAGGCGTTCATCAACGCGGACATCGCCGAGCGGGTCCGCCGCCAGCAGGACGAGCTCGAGCATCAGCTCGCCAGCCAGCGCCGACTCCTCGAGGTCAACGAGACGCTGCTGTCGACCCTCGATCCGCAGGCCGTCCTCGAGATGATCGCCGACTCGCTCAAGGCGGTCGTCGCCTACGACTCGCTGACCATCTACCGCGTCGACAAGGAGGCCGCGGTCCGCCGCCCGGTCGTCGCCCGGGACCGCTTCGCCGACGTGATCATGGACTACGTCGGCCCGCTCGGGGTCGGGCTGACCGGCTGGGTCATCGAACGGAACGAAGCCGTCCTCGCCAACGATGCCCATCTCGACCACCGCTCGATCCAGATCCCGGGGACGCCGGAGGAGCCCGAGTCGATGATCGTCGTGCCGCTGGGCGTGCAGGGCGAGGTGATCGGCACGCTCAATATCGGTCGGATGGGCGCTGAGGAGTCGCACTTCGACGAGAACGAATTCGAGCTGACGAAGCTGTTCGCGGGCCAGGCATCGATCGCGCTCCAGAACGCCGAGGCCCACCGAGCGGTCGCGGTCCGAGCCGAGCTCGACTCGCTGACCGGGCTGCGCAATCACGGGGCGTTCCAGCGGGAGCTGGGCGAGGCCGTAGCCACCGGCGACGGCTCCGGGTTCGCCGTCCTGATGATGGACCTGGACGGGTTCAAGGCGTTCAACGACACGCTCGGCCACCCGGCCGGCGACTCACTCCTGCAGACGATCGGGGGCGCGATCGTCGGTGCCGTCCGGGACGAGGACCGTGCGTACCGCTACGGAGGGGACGAGTTCGCGGTCCTGCTCCCGGGCCTCGGACGTCAGCGCGCCGAGGGTATCGCGGACCGGATCCGGGTCGCGGTCGCCGAGGCGGCCGAGAAGGAGACCGCCGGGAGGGGACCGGTCGTCACGATCAGCGTCGGGATCGCGACCTTCCCCGCTGATGGCCGAGCGAAGGACGCGCTCGTCCGAGCCGCCGACGCGGAGCTCTACCGGGTCAAGCCGACCCACCCTGATGTCGGCCGGACCACCGGGGTCCCGGGCGATGCGTATCTCGCCGCGCTTAATGAGACCGCCGTCGCGCTGATGGACCGGCTCGACGCGACGGAGCTGCTCGCCACGATCGTCCGGCGGGCCGCCGATCTGGTCGGCACGCCGCACGGGTTCGTCTACCTGGTCGACCCGGTCGCCGATCAGCTGGTCATGCGGGTCGGCACCGGCCTGTACGCGGACTACGTCGACTACCGGGTCGGTCGCGGGGTGGGCGTCGCCGGCACCGTCTGGGCGACGACGCGTCCGTTCGTCGTCGACGACTACGACCGCCTGGCCGTCCGCGACCCGGTCGTCACCGTCGGCACGATCGGTGCCGCCGTCGGGATCCCGCTCATCTCGGACGGGACGGTCATGGGTGTCCTCGGGCTCGCGTCGGGGGCGACCGGGGTGACCTTCGGCGAGCAGCAGGTCGAGGTCCTCCAGCGCTTCGCCGAGCTCGCGTCGCTGGCCCTCGACAACGCACGACTCCACGAGCGGGCGAGCCACGAGGTCGACGAGCGAGCACGGGCCGAGGACGCGTTGCGGGCCTCCGAGGAGCGCTACAGGCGCCTGTCCGACGCCACGTCCGAGGCGCTGGCGATCCACCGCGACGGCGTCATCCTCGAGGTGAATGCGGCGTTCTGTCGACTGCTCGGGTACGAGGCCGCGGACTGCATCGGCCGGACGATCCTCGACTTCGCGGCTCCCGAGACCGCCGCTGCGGTACGGGCCGGCGAGTACAGCCCGGAGTCGGCGGTCGCCCTCGAAGTGAACGCGCTGGCCAGCGACGGCACCGTCTTCCCGGTCGAGGTCGCCTGGCGCCGGATCCCGTACCCGGACGGCGAGACCGCTGACGTCGTCTCCGTCCACGATCTGCGCGAACGGCGACGGCTCGAGGCGGAGCTCAGCCGATCGGCCTTCTACGACGGGCTGACCGGGCTGCCGAACCGGGCGCTGCTGCTCGACCGGATGGCCCACGCCCTGTCCTTCACCCGGCCGGACGACGAGGGACCGATCGGGTTCATCCTGCTCGATCTCGACCGGTTCAAGGTCATCAACGAGAGCCTCGGCCACGCTGCCGGGGACCGTCTCCTCGAGCGGGTCGGCCAGCGCCTGGCCGAGTGCCTGCGGCCCGGCGACACGGTCGCCCGCTTCGGCGGCGACGAGTTCGCGGTCCTGCTCGACTCGGTCCGGGACCCCGACGACGCCCTGCTCGTCGCCGAGCGGATCGAAGCCGAGCTGCGCGCGCCGTTCGACCTCGACGGCCGCGACACGTTCGTCGGGGCGAGCATGGGCATCGTCCTCGGCCGCGCGGGCGCGACCGATCCCGGCGACCTCCTGCGCGACGCGGAGACCGCCCTGTACCGGGCGAAGGCGGACCCGACCAGCCGGCACGCCCTGTACAAGCCAGGGATGAACACCGCCGCGCCGGAGCGGCTCGACCTCGAGAACGACCTCCGACGCGCGATCGAGCGGGATGAGCTCCTTCTCCACTACCAGCCGCTGGTCGACCTGGCGACCGACCGGATCGTCGGTCTCGAGGCGCTCGTCCGCTGGCAGCACCCGGAGCGAGGCCTCGTGCCGCCGCTGGCGTTCATCCCCCTGGCCGAGGAGACCGGCCTCATCCAGGACATCGGACGTTGGGTCCTCGAGACCGCCTGCCGCCAGGCGTTCGAGTGGCAGCGGTCCTTCCCGCACGACCCACCGATCCTGATGAGCGTCAACCTGTCGGCCAAGCAGTTCGCCCAGCCCGACCTCGTCGACCAGGTCGCCGGGATCCTCGCGTCGACCGGGCTCGACGCGCCGTCACTCGAGCTCGAGATCACCGAGTCGGTCCTGATGGACGAGTCCGAGGCGGGGATCGAGGCGTTGCGCGCGCTGCGGACGCTCGGCGTGAAGCTCGTCCTCGACGACTTCGGGACCGGCTACTCGTCGTTGTCGTACCTCAAGCACCTGCCCCTCGACACGATCAAGATCGACCGCTCGTTCGTGGCCGAGCTGACCGGCGACGACGCCAACCTGCCGATCGTCCGGGCGGTCATCTCGCTCGCCCACGGCCTCGGCATCGATGTGGTCGCGGAAGGGATCGAGACGGCCGAACAGCTGGCCTGGCTGCGCGAGCTGGAGTGCGATCGCGGCCAGGGCTACCTGTACGCCCGACCGCTTCCGGCCGACCGGCTGGCGATGCTCCTGGCGTCCGGGCGGTCGCTCAGGCCGACGCCCGCCGAGCCCAAGCCGCCGGCTCGCCGCATCGCCGGCTGACGCCCCGCGAGCGCGGCACGATGGCTGGTCCGACGCGGCACGCCCGCGGGATCAGGCGGGTTCCGGGTTCGCCACGGTCCATCGTTCGACGATCCGATCGAGCCGATCGAAGGCCACGCCGTCGAGCGATCGGGCGGCGGCGATGAACCGTTCGAGCATCAGCAGCCGATGACCGCGGCCGATCGCCTCGGGATGCATCGTGAGCGTCAAGACACCGCCGGGCTCGCGATCCCAGGCGAAGCGCAGCTCGCCGAGCCAGATCTCCTCGACCTTCGAGGGCGCACTCATCGGTCCGACACCCTTGCCACCCGGCTCGAAGTGCGGCCAGTCGTCGAGCGCCCAGCTGATCGGCACCTCGACGAGCGATCCGGGCGTGCCGAGGGCCGATCGCGCCCGGTCGTGGACGTCGCCCCGGCGGACGCGATGCAGCCGGACGTCGTCCGCCATCAGGCTCGAGTCATAGCGGATGCCCAGGTCGCCGGCGAGCTCGAGCGTCTGCTCGGACAACGCCCAATACGGAGCTCGGAACCCCCGCGGCGCGGTGCCGGAGATGCGGGTGACGGCCTCGACGCTGCGGACCATCACGTCCCGCTCGGCGTCCGGCTCGAGTGCGGAGAGGTCCTCGTGAGCCCAGCCGTGGCAGCCGATCTCGTGACCGTCCGCGAGGACCGCTTCGACGCTGTCCGGGAACGAGGCGATCGTATGGCCCGGGACGAACCACGTGCTCGGGATCGACTCGCGCCGGAGGAGGTCCAGGATCCGCGGCGCCCCGACCCGCGGCCCGAACTCACCCCGCGAGCGGAGGACCGGCCCCTCGCCGCGATCGACCTCGGACGAGATCGCGTCGTGGTCGAACGTCAGCGCGACGGTCAGTCGCGCCTCGGCCATGGACCGCTCGCCGAACGACCCGCTAGCTGCGGCCGCCGAGGATCCGGAGCATGAACAGGAAGATGTTGATGAAGTCGAGGTAGAGCGACAGGGCCCCGAGGACCGCGCCCTTCTCCATCGAGCCGGTCATCACGGCGAGGTCGCCGCGCGAGATCTTCTGGACGTTCCAGGCGGTCAGCCCGACGAAGAGCCCGACGCCCAGGAAGGACACGATGTAGCCCAGCGTGTCGCTGTGGATGAACAGGTTCGCCACCATTGCGATCACCAGCCCGATCATGCCCATGAACAGGTAGCCGCCCATCGTCGCGAGCGATCGCTTGGTCACCGCGCCGTAAAGGGCCGCGGCGCCGAACATCCCCGCGGCGCTGACGAACGCGGCGCCGATCGACGGCAGGTCGTAGGCGATGAAGATGAACGACATCGTCACCCCCATCGTCGCGGCGTAGACGAGGAACAGGCCGAGCGCGGCGGTGGCGCTGAGCTTGCGGATCCCGGCCGAGATCCCGATGACCAGGGCGAACTGGGCGATGATCACCAAGAAGAACCACTGCTCGGCCATCGCCACGAGCGACGGGCTGCCCTGGACGACCCAGGCCACGCTCGCGGTCAGCAGCAGGCCGACGAACATCCAGGCGAACGCCTGGCTCAGGAAGCCGACCGACAGCGCGGTGACGGGTCGGACCCCGAGCTGGGACGGCGTGGCGGGGTTCTGGTTCTGGATCATCGGGTCTGCGCTCCTCCCGGGGTCGTTCGATCGTCGGTGGCTGGTGCGGGTCGGGTCCGTCGACGCCCGTCGACCCGAGCCGGTGTGCTTGTCCGGGCCTCCGCCTGCTCGGCCGCCCGGGCGAGCACCCAGATGACGTCCGCGAGGCGGTTCAGATACGGTAGCAGGTGGTCGCCGGGAAGCGACCCATCGCGACCCAGCCCGACCGCCCGGCGCTCGGCGCGACGGATGACCGTTCGAGCCAGCTCGAGGGCGGCGCTCGTGCGGGTCTCGCCCGGGATGACGAACTCACGCGGCATCTCGATCCGTCGCTCGAGGTCCTCGAGCAGGACCGTCATCGCGTCGACCATGGCCCGGGAGACCCGCGTCCGGTCATCCTCGAGGCGATCCCAGGCATCGGGGGTCGTCGCCAGCTCGGCTCCGACGACGAACAGCTCGCGCTGGATGCGCAGGATCACGTCGGCGAGGCTGGCCAGCGCCGGGTTGAGGACGCCGTACTGGCCCTTGGTGCCGAGCTCGGCTCGGGCCAGGCCGAGCGCGGCCACGGCTTCGTCGACCGTGCCGTACGCCTCCGCGCGCGGATCATCCTTGGGGATCCGGGGGCCGCCGTAGAGCAGGCCTGTCGTCCCGTCGTCGCCCTTGCCCGTGGCGACGAGCGAGTCGATCGGCTGGGCCCCGCGGGCCGTCGCGTCGTCCGACGTCATCGTGCTCGGTCGGATCCGATCACCACATCAGGCCGGCGTCGCGCGGATCCCAGCGCTCGGCCAGCAGGGTGACGGTGACGTCGTGCTCGACGACGGATTCCGCCTGCTCCTTGACCTGCTGGATCATCGATCCGGCGTACGGGCAGAACGGCGTCGTGAGGATCATCTTCACTTCGGTCGAATCGGGGCCGAGGATGATCTGCTTGATGAGCGCGAGCTCGACGACGTTCATCCCGATCTCCGGGTCGACGACCGAACGCAGGGCGTCGAGGATCGCGAGCTCGGTGGCGCGACGCTCGGGGTCGAAGACGGATGCGCCCCCCGGCCCGGGAGCGGCGGTCGTGGCGATGTTCGTGGCGGTCTCGTCGGTCATGGCTCAAATCCTACCACCGAGGTCGGAATAGCCACGAAGGACGCCGCGACGTCGAGCCGGCGGAGGCCGGTCGAGGATCCCCGGGCTCGCGGTCCGACGCCAGGCCGGGGCGTCAGGCGGTGACGGCCGACCGCTCGACGACGACGCCGGGGACGCGCAGGTGGTCCGGCAGGATCGCCGCTTCGGCCGGGCTGAACCCGGGTCCGGCGAGCGAGCCGTCGGCCCCGATGAACTCGTGGTAGCGAGCGGGGTTCGCTGCGGCGTAGACCCAGGCGGTCGCGACCCCGAGCGTCTTCAGCTCGGGATGATCGGTCAGGATCCTGGTCAGGTCGTGCCCGTGCCGACGCTCCTCGAGCAGCTGTCGGACGGTCATCCGGCTGCCGTAGCAGAACGGCTCCCCGTTCATGACCAGCGGGTCCGACTTGACCCATTTGACGGTCATCGGGTCAGGCGCCCTTGTAGATGAACTGGAGGATCCGGTTCCGGCGGCGGGCGTCGCCGGCGATCCGGCGATACTTGCGGAACACGATGACGGCCTCGTCGAGCGCCTCGTCGACCGGACCGCGCTCGCCGGGAGCGAGCACGCTCTTGGTCGCCAGGCGCAGACCCTCGGCCAGGCCGATCAGGTCATCCATCGGCACGCGACCCCGGCGATAGACCGGGGCGACCTGGTCCGCCCATTCGCGGACGAATCGCGGGTCTGAGCTCGCGAGGGATCGGCTCAGGACCTCGACGAACACGCCGCCGTCGCGGAGGAGCTTCTGGAGACCGACCTCGCCGTGACGCTCGCGCATCGTCGGATCGGCCGCCACGGCGATCTCGAGCGCCCGCGCACTGACCCGCTCGGCGGAAGCCGCGAGGCGTCGGGCGGCGTCCGGGTTCCCGGCGGTCATGTCGGTCGGCGGCAGGCCCAGCGAGGGGTGGCTCACGGTCGAGAGTCTAGCGCACGCGCGACGGCCCGACCCCGACGGTACGATGACGTCGATGACCGAGCCGACCGAGCCCGCGGCCGCCGAGGAGCCATCCGGATCGCCGGGGGAGACCGCGCCCGACGCGTCCCGACGACGGCTCGATCGCCCGCCCGCGGAACGCTTCAGCCGAGAGCATCGCGAGTCCTCCGACGGCACGTCCACATGGGACGAGGGAAGTCCATCGCGGGCCGTCGCCATGGGCGTCGTCGGAGCGGCCATCGGGACGGTCATCTACCTCGTCCTGGCGATCGTCTTCAGCTTCTCCGCCGGGCTCATCGTGGTGGCGATCTTCACCGGTCGGTTCATCGGTCTGTTCGTGCGGGCCGGGGCTGCCGGCACGCTGTCGTCGCCGGCCCGGGTGACCGTGTCGGTGGTCATCTTCCTGGCGGCGATGACCGTCGCGATCGTCGGGACCTGGCTCGCGGCCGGGCTGGAGGGCGGCGTCCTGCCGCTCGGCGAGTATCTCGACGACGCCTACGGGACGCCGCTCATCTCGCTCGAGTACATGCTCGGGACCCTGCTGGCCTGGTGGTCCTCCCGGTGACCGGCGCCGGCGCGATCCGGCTTCGTCGCCCGAACGAGAGCGACTACCCGGGCGTCGTCGCGGTCGTCGACGAATGGTGGGACGGGCGGCGCCTCCATCACCTCCTGCCGCGACTGTGGTTCCAGCACTTCAGCGGGACGTCCTGGATCGCCGAGACCGGGGACGGTCGGCTGGCGGGCTTCCTCGTCGGCTTCGTCAGCCCCGACGATCCCGCCATCGGGTACGTCCACATGCTCGCGAGCGGTCCGAACCTCCGCCATCGCGGCGTCGGTCGCGCCCTGGTCGATGCGTTCGTCGCCGACGTCGCCGGTCGCGGCGTGCGGACGGTCAGGGCGGTCACCTGGCCCGGCAACCGCGCCTCGGTGGGCTTCCACCGGGCCCTCGGCTTCACGATCGACGACGGGCCGGTCACCCAGCGGTTGTACGGCACGCCCGCGTATCCGTCCTACGACGGCGAGGGAGAGGACCGGGTGGTCTTCAGCATGGCCGTCGCGCCGACGAGCCGCCTCTCCCCGGCGGAGGACCCGCCGGGGGCGGCACGGGTGTCGGAGGGACCCCATGGGCGATGACGACCTGCCGCTGGGCGACCCGCTCGGCTGGACGATGCCCGAGGTTCCGACGACCGGGACCGGCATCGGGCCCGAGGGATCCCCTGGGACGGAGCCGGATCCGGCCAGCTCGACCGTCCCTGACCCGATACCGGGCCCGGACGATGGCCCGTTCGCGACGACTCCCGATCTCCAGGCTACGGACCCTCCACTCTGGCCGGCTGCCGGCCTCCCCCGGCAGGTCCCGGAGGCGCCTTCCATCCCGGTCGCCGAGGAGCCGCTGTGGCCGGCTGCCGCCCACCCACCGCAGGTGCCGCCGAGCGCCAGCCTGGCCGGGCCGACGGGCACCGCCCCGGGCGGAGCGGTCGCGGTGGAGGGTTGGGTCGCGGCCCCGCCGGCGAAGGGGATCGGCCGGCGCATCCCGAGGATCGTGGTCATCGGCCTGGCCGTCGTCATCGGGGTCGTCGTCGCGGCCGGGGTCATCGGTGGCGACTCCCGGACCGTGAACGTGGGAGACCTTCGCGCCGGGGATTGCTTCGACGACCCGACCGCCGATGGTGGCGATGTCGTGGACGTCCAGCATCGTGCCTGCTCCGAACCCCACCAGTTCGAGGTCTTCGCATCGTTCCAGTTCCCCGCCGACGGGAGTGTGTCGTTCCCGGGCGATTCCGGGTTCGACTCGTTCGAGGGGAAGCAGTGCGACCCGGCGTTCACCTCGTTCGTCGGCATCCCGGAGGCGGACTCGAGCCTGACTTGGGCCGCGTATCAGCCGGTCGAGGCCGGCTGGGACACGGGCGATCGGGAGATCACCTGCTTCCTGCAGGATCGCCACGAGGCCAGGCTGACCGGCTCGGTCAAGGGCACCCATCGCTGACCGTCAGCCCGCCGCGACCTCGCTCGCGATCCCGGACGGCGTGACCGCCTCGACCAGGAGCCGCCGAAAGCGCGCCGCCTGCTGGTCAGCCGGGACCATCGCCAACCAGCGGTCGAGGAGGGCCGCACCCTCGTCGTAGACGAACACGTACGTTCGCCAGAGCGGATGCTCGATGAACTCGAGCCGCTTTCTGGCGCGCTCGGGCGACATCCCCGCGACCCGTTGGAGCCAGTCGCGGACGACCGATGGATCGAGGCCGTCGACGTGGAGCATCAGTGCCGCGTTGGTGGCCGCCGGACCGAGCGTCGCGCGAGCGACCCGGATGCGGATCGCCCGCTCCACGGTCGAGCGGCGGGACGCAGGGTCGCTACCGAACGGGATCCGCGCTCGCTCCAGGAGTTCGGCGAGGACCTCCGGCTCGACGTCCGGTGGGACCGCGAACCGTCGGCCCACCTCGGCCAGCCCCTCGCTGATGAGGCATTCGGGAGCGTTGATGAGCAGGACGCTCGCCTCGAGCTCGGCCCGCTCGTTCACCCGCAGAGCCTCATGCCAGACGTGCTCCAGATGATGCCCGGGGTAGGTCTCGTGGGCCACCAGCCCGATCAGGTCCCCGGCCCGGACCGGGAGGTCCGTGTTGATGTCGAACCGGGAGCGCAGCCCGCCGTCGTACCAGTTGTACCCGGACCAGGGCTGGCCGGTCACCAGCGAGACCTGCAACGCATCGCCCAGCGGGGCGCCGAAGGTGGCCACGGATCGCTCGCGGACCAGCCCGATGAGCCAGTCGAGGACGTCGTGGAGCCGCTCCACCGGGACGATCGTGCCGCCGTCCCAGGCGGCCAGGCGGTCGGCCAGGCTGCCCGGGCCCGGCAGGAGCGCATCGAGCTCGTCCGCCGCAGCGCGAAAGACCGCCTCGTCCCGACGGACGGGCAGCGCATCGAAGCAGCGGCCGACGTGCTCGAGGTACGGCAGCGGGTCGCCCGCGAGCGTGCGTGCATGGGCTTCGAGCGCGACCAGCTGGACCCGCAGCCAGTCGCGCCGGACGGGGTCGTCGACCTCGGTGTCGAGGCGGCCCAGGAGCCCCGTCGCGTCGGCCGCTAGCCGGGCCGGTGCCGGGAGCTGCTCGATCTCGACCTGCGCCTTGAGCGCAGCCGGACCGAAGTACCCGTCGACCAGGCCCGGGATGCGCTGATCGAGGCGGAGCGACAGCAGCAGGTAGTCGCGCGCGATCGGATCGGGGCTCGGGACCTGGCGGTCGCCGCCGACAGCGATCTCGGTCGTGCGTGCGGTCACGGCCGGGCGGCGCGGTCGTGGTCTGGTGGAGCGGCACCGACCCCGCCGTCCTCGCCCACGAACGGCATGCCCTGGCGCTCGACCGCATCGAGGCTCATCCGGAGGGCCGCGGTCTTCTGCTCGGCAACCTCCCGAACGTAGGCCGCCTCTTCGTCCGGCGTCATCGGCCGGCCTCGCACCACCTGCTTCGGCTTGCCGACCATCAGCCAGGCGAGGTGGTAGCGGTCCATCGTGCCCCAGGCCGCGCTGAGCAGCTCGTCCGATAGCTGGAGCCACGTCTGGAGCGCCCGGAGAGACGGGTTCGCGACCAGCCGATCCCCCTCCACCACGAGCTGGCGGGTCCGGCTGATGAGCTCGATCCGGGTCATGACGCGACGGCCGATCGGCTGACCGCGTCGATCCAGTCCTCGCGGGCCTCACGGAGCTTGGTCGCCCACGGCCCGGGCCGGCCGGCGCCGACCGAGCGGCCGTCATAGCCGGTCAGCGGGACGATCCCGGCCACGCTCGACGACAGCATCGCTTCGTCGGCCGCGAGCAGATCGCCGGGTCGGACGTCCGCCTCGACGGGTTCCAGGCCGAGCGCGGCGGCGTGTCCCAGAAGCCACGTCCGCGTCGTGCCGACCAGGACCGCCGCGGACGGCGGTGGCGTCGCCAGCCGGCGGCCGGTGACCATCCACAGGTTCGCGCTCGTGGCCTCGCTCAACTCCCCGGTCGTGGTCAGGAACAGGGCGTCGTCGGCGCCCGCCCGCGCGGCCTCGAGCTTGGCATAGACGTAGTCCGCCCGCGAGGTGGACTTGATCCCCGCGAGCGGCGACAGCGGATCGCGCCGGACCGCGCTCGGGATGGCCCGCAGGCCGCGCTCGAGGATCACGGCTGTCGGGGCCGCGTACGGCCAGGCCTGGATGACGACGGTCGGCTCGATCGTCTCGACCCCGGGCGGCAGGAGTCCGCGTTGCGCGATCGCCCCCCGGCTGACCGTGATCCGCAGGGCGGCGTCGCCGACCGTGCCCCCGTCGCGCCCGCTTCCGTCGAGACCCTCGGCGGCGAGGAGGGAGCGGATGCCGTCGACCAGGTCGGGCTCGCCGACCGGCAGATGGATCGCCAGAGCGTCCGCGCTCTCGTGCAGCCGACGCAGGTGCTCGTCGAGCTCGATGACGACGCCGCGCCGGGCGCGAGCCGTCTCGAAGATCCCGTCACCGAGCTGGAAGCCGCGATCGGTCACGCCCAGGTGGGGACCGGCCGCGTCGACGAGTCGTCCGTCGAGCCAGATCGAGGCGCCCACGATCAGGCGACCTCCCAGCCGCCGATGGCCCCGAGTGGCCCGCGCGCCTTGGCCTCCGTCTCCGCCCACTCAGCCTCTGGATCGCTTCGCCAGGTGATCCCCCCTCCCACGTGCAGGGTCAGGCGTGCGCCGTCGGCGACGAGCGTCCGGATGAGGATCGACGACGTCATCGCCCCGTCCGGACCGAGCCACAGGGCGGCACCGGTGTACGGCCCCCGACGGACCGGCTCGAGCTCCTCGAGGATCTCCATCGCGCGGATCTTGGGCGCGCCGGTGATGCTCCCACCCGGGAAGCTCGCGGCCAGCAGGTCGAAGGCGTCACGGCCGGGTGCCAGCCGGCCGGTCACGGTCGACACGAGGTGCTGGACGGCCGCCGTCCGCTCGAGCCGGCACAGCCGCGGGACGCGGATCGTGCCCGGCCGACAGACGCGCCCGAGGTCGTTCCGCAGCACGTCGACGATCATCACGTTCTCGGCCCGGTCCTTGCCGCTCGACAGCAGGTCGGCGGCTAGCGCTCGATCCTCGTCTGGCGTTCGGCCGCGCGGACGGGTGCCCTTGATCGGGTCGGTCGCCACGAAGCCGCGTCGATCGACCGACAGGAACGGTTCCGGCGACGCGGAGACGATCGCTCGAGGCGCCGGGCCCAGGCCCGAGGCCCGCGGGGGCGTCCCGGGCCCGAGGTCGATGTAAGCGGCGAACAGCGACGGATCGCCGATCCGCAGCGACCGGTAGACCGGCCAGGGATCGCCGTCGAACGGCGTCGTCAGGCGACGAGCGAGGTTCGCCTGGTAGATATCGCCGCGCGCGATCCGCTCGCGCACCGCCTCCACCCGGGCGACGTACGCGGTCCGATCGAGACCGGAGCGGAACGGGAAGCCTCGGGCCGGGAGCGCACCGGAGCGATCCGGGCTCCATCGGTCGGTCAGCCGCTGCCGGACGTCGTCGAGCCGGCGATGGAGCTCCGTCGTGTCGCCGTCCACGGCTCGGCCGGCCAGCCAGGCACGACCATCGCGGCGGTCCCAGGCCAGGACCCAATCGTGGAGCGCGAGTCGGAGCGGCGGCAGGCCCTGGTCGTCGACGGCGATCGTCGGCAGGCGCTCGAGCGCGTGCCCGATGTCGTAGCCGAGCGATCCGACGAGACCGCCGGTGAACGGCGGGATCGCGCCACTCGACCACGACCCGTGATCCGCCATCGTCCCGAGCCGTCCGGTGCTGATCCGCGCGATGGTCCGACGCGCCCCGACGAACGGATCCGGTCCGTCGCTCGGACGCTCGAGCACCTCGATCGGATCGGCGCACAGGAACGTCCAGCGGGCCTTCCGACCGGCGCGGGCGCTCTCCAGCAGGGCCAGGCCCGGACGGTCGCGGAACCGTTCGGCGACGTCCATCGGGGCGAGGTCATCCAGATCCGGTCGCCGCTCCAGGACGACGTCTGTCGAGAGTGCGGGCACGGTGGCCGGGCGGGCGCGATCGAGCTGGGATCGGAGCGTCGAGGTCACCCGGCGATGATAGGCGAGCCGGCGGTCGGGCCCGTCGGGGCACGGACCGCCGGCTCGGTCGACGCTACCCCGCTGCGACCGGGGTCGGCTTCTCGATCGGGACGCCGATGAGGCTGCCCCATTCGGTCCACGAGCCGTCGTAGTTGCGGACGCGCTCATAGCCGAGCAGCTCGCGCAGCACGAACCACGAGTGGCTCGAGCGCTCGCCGATCCGGCAGTACGCGATGATGTCCTTGTCGGGCGTGACGCCCTTGGCCGCGTACAGGTCGCGCAGCTCATCCGCGCTCTTGAACGTGCCGTCCTCGCGGACGGTCTGGCCCCACGGGATCGACGCGGCGCCCGGGATCCGACCGGCACGCTGAGCGGTCTCGCTCATCCCGGGAGGGGCGATGATCTCGCCGTTGTACTCGGCCGGCGACCGGACGTCGACCAGCGCGAGCCCGGCATCGCCAAGCCGCGGGAGGATGTCGTCCCGATACGCCCGAAGCGAGAAGTCCGGCTCCGGCAGCTCGTACCCGGTGGCGGGGTAGGTCACCTCGTCGACCGAGATCGGCAGCCCGTTGTCGAGCCAGAACCGGCGGCCGCCGTTGATGATCCGGACGTCCCGGTGACCGAACAGCTTGAGCTGCCAGTAGGCGAACGCCGCGAACCAGTTGTTGTTGTCGCCGTACAGCACGATCGTGGTGTCGGGCCCGATGCCGCTGCTCGACAGGAGCGTGGAGAAGTCCTCGCGACTCGCGAGATCGCGTCGGACGCCATCGGACAGCTGACTGGTCCAGTCCCAGCCGACGGCGCCCGGGATGTGGCCCTGGCTGTAGGCCGTCGTATCGACGTCGACCTCGACGAGGCGGACGTTCGGATCGTCCAGATGGGCGATGGCCCAATCCGCGTCGACGAGGACGCGGTCGGATGCGTAACCGGGAACGGACATGGGAAGTCTCCTGGGGTGCGGATGAACGAACGGGCGGGATGCGTCAGATGCGCGGCGGGTGGCCGACCGTCAGGGTCGGTCCCGCCGAAGACACATGCATCGGCCCGGCGCTCCGATCCCGGGGAGAGACGATCGATCAGTCATCGAAGCCCTCACCGTCGCGGCGGCTGAAGGCGGTGAGGAGTTCCTCGCACGCGGCCAGCTGCCGGGCGACCTGACGGATGAGCCACGGGTCGACCCGGCTCGAATCCTCGATCGTGACGGACGGCCCGTACGGACCCTCTTCGACGACGATGCCGGACCCGTTCCGGTAGTCGGCCATCCAGTTGGCCTGGAGCTGAAGCAGCGCGTCGGCGACGACGCCGGGGGCGAACGCCCAATCGAGGTGGCGGGCGTTCAGGCTGGCGGCGATGTCCGCGATCCGCGTCGGCCGGCCTCGCTCGACCCGGGCGACGAGCTGGAGGATCCGGACGGTGGCGAACGGGTCTGCGGCGAGCGCGATCGTCGGCGGTCGCGGCTGCGCGTCGGACAGGCCGGCCGGAGCCGAGCGCAGCACGAGTGAGCCGGGGGCGGCGGCGAGCGAGCTGGCGGTCACGTTCGATGGCACCTGCAGGTCAATCCCGACGAAAGTGCTCGGGATTGGACCCGGAGGATAGCACGAGGCCCGCGGATCGGAACAGACCCGCGAACCAGGGTCAACGCGCGGTCGTGGGTGACTCTTCGAGCCTGCGCCGCAACGCGACGATCGTCACGAGCGACCCGCCCAGGACGAGCAGCCACCGCCGGGTGTCGTTCGTGTCGGCCTGCTCGCGTTCGCGGCTCGCCGATGCGCCGTCGGTCGCGCTGTCGGGCAAGCCGACGACGACGACGGCGCTGACGGCGACGGCGCTGACGGCGACGGCCTTGCCGGTGACGCCTCGGCCGCGGGCCACGACCTCGTGCGCGCCGGGTCCACCGATAACGATGGGCGACGGGACCGGGAAGCTGACCGTGAACGGTGACGCGACGCCGGCCAGGACCCGCGGGACGAGTGCCAGGAGCAACGCCCCGCCGGCCAGCAGGGCCGTGCTCCGCCGAGCGACCCCACGAAGGGTTCGAGCGGCCCGTCCACGCGCTGCGCACGGATCGGTGGCGTGGTGGACGGACTCGGGCACGGTGGCTCTCCTCGATCGGGTGCGGCATGGCCGAACGCCAGCGTGTCCGAACAGGTGCGTCGATGCACCGGCCCGATGGTCCGCGACAACCACCCCGGATGGTCCGGGTTACGCCGTCTTCATCGTTCCGATACCCAGGCTGAGCGCTCTTGTCGCACACTGAGCGGACCGCTCCTCCCAGATAGGCGACCGATGACCGAACAACCGCCCCACGATCCTCGCGCACCGCTCTGGCCGGCACCCGTGCCGGCCACGCCAGCCGTGGATCCGAACGCCCCGCTCTGGCCGGCCAGCGCCCAGGCGGTCTCGACGCCGACTCCGACCGTCGATCCGAATACCCCGCTGTGGGCCCCCACGCCCGCGGTCGCCCCACTCGCCGGGCAGGGTGCGGCCTGGGCGACGCCGCAGACCCGCAGCCGCCGAAGCGGCCTGCCGTCGGTCGCCAAGGTGCTGGGGATCGTCGTCCTGAGCGTGGCTGTCTTCGCGGGCGGCATCGCCGTCGGGAAGAGCGACAGTGCGGCCTCGGCCGGCGCCGCCTCGACGTCCGTGCCGGCGGGCCTGCCGCCGCAGTTCGCGACCTTCCTCCAGGCCTGGCAGGTCCTGCACGACAACTTCGTCGATCCAACGGCGCTGGACCCGACCGCGCTCGTCTACGGGTCGATCAACGGCCTTGTCCAGGCCGTCGGCGACACCGGTCACACCCGATTCCTGACCCCGGACCAGGTCAAGGACCAGCACACCTCGCTGAGCGGCTCGATCGTCGGCATCGGCGCGGTGATGGACACCTCGTCGGGCAAGCCGATCATCGTGTCGGTGATCCCGGGCGGGCCGGCCGACCGAGCCGGCCTCCGGTCCGGCGACCAGGTCCTGTCGGTCGATGGCGTGTCGACCGACGGACAGGACATCGATACGGTCGTCAAGCGCATCCGCGGCGACGAGGGGACCACCGTCAAGGTCAGTGTCCTCCATCAGGGCGACACGGTCCCGAGCGACTACAGCATCGTCCGCGAGAAGGTCACCGTCCCATCGGTCAGCTGGGCCATGGTCCCCGGCACCAAGATCGCCGACCTCCGACTCGAGGAGTTCGCGAACGGCTCGGGCAAGGAGGTCGAGGACGCGATCGTCGCGGCGAAAAAGGCCGGGGCCACCTCGATGGTCCTCGACCTGCGCGGCAACCCGGGTGGCTACGTCGGCGAGGCGGTCGACATCGCCAGCCAGTTCATCAAGGACGGGATCGTCTTCGAGCAGCGCGACAAGAGCGGCAAGGTCACCCCGTCCCCGGTCAAGCCGGGCGGCGAAGCGGTGGACCTCCCGCTCGAGGTCCTCGTCGACGTCGGCACGGCCAGCTCGGCCGAGATCGTCGCCGGCGCGATCCAGGACGCGCAGCGCGCCCAGCTCATCGGCCACACGACCTTCGGGACCGGGACCGTCCTCAACGAGTTCGGGCTCAAGGACGGATCCGCGCTGCTCGTCGGGACCGTCGAGTGGCTGACCCGCGACGGACGACAGATCTGGAAGCACGGGATCGTGCCGGACCTCCCGATCGAGTCCGATCCGGCCGGGACGATCGTTGTGCCGAGCTCCTTCGACAAGCTCGGCGCGGCCGGCCTGGCCAAGTCGGGTGACGCCCAGCTGCTCAAGGCCATCGAGCTGCTCAAGGCGAAGTAGGGTCGGGCCGCGGCAAGTACCGCGGGCGTCGCCGCCGGACGCGGGCCAGGATCGATCGCGCGGTGCTGACGCGGGCGTCGCCGCGGGACGCGGGTCGTGCCTCCCCGGTCGCCGTGGGCTGAGGCGGCTGTCGACGACGGCGGCCGGATACAACGAGCATTGCTCGGATGCGCATCGGACGGCGCGCCGAGCCCTGTGTTGGACGCTCTAAGGGCACGCATAGCACGGGCATTGCTGGGATGTCTGACGACAGGGCGATCGCGAGGTGAAACGGCCGGATCACCCTTGAACAGCGGCTCTCGGAAGAATGCCCGTACTAAGGCTGCCTAAGACGCGGCCCCGCAGAGCGACTCACCGGCGCGGCGACGACACGCCGGGCGCCGCGGCGACGCGTACCTGCGGCCCCACGTACGCCGGGGATCCCACCCGGCCGCGATGACCGTTGGATCAGAGCAACTCGCCGTGGGCGGACGCCGTAGGCTCGCCCTCACGCGGACGGGGCTCCTCGCCGGGCCCGTACGTCGGCGGCGTTGGCGGCTGACCGCCGGTTCCCCGGCCGTCGGCCGAGGCCTCGGCCGTCACGGCTCCGGGGTCGCCGGGTCCACCAGTGACGGCCCCGGTTCCCCGTTCGACGGCCGCGGCCCCTGGCTCGAGGACGTTCAGGGTCGGCACCGCCTGGCCTTCGATCGCGCCGACGCCGAACGGCACCCACTTGCTCGGATCCTGGAGCCGGTGGGCCTCGGTGTTGCCGCGGCTGTGGATCTCGCTGAACCCCTTCGGCTCGATCCACATCCGCTCGCCCTCGAGCAGGCCGAGGACGCCCGACTGGCCCGGCTCCGGGCGCTCGTGCTGGCAGTACGCGCACGCCGCCTTGTCGTGGGGCTGGTAGGTCGGGGGCTCCTCGTAGGTCGTGATGTAGCCCTCGTAGTTGCGCAGGACCACCTTGTGGTCCGAGTAGCTGATCAGGTAGTTGGGCATGACCGGGATCTTGCCACCGCCGCCCGGGGCATCGATGACGTAGGTGGGGACCGCGTAGCCGCTCGTGTGCCCCCGGAGGCCCTCCATGATCTCGAGGCCCTTGCCGACCGGCGTCCGGAAGTGGCCCGAGCCCTCGACGAGGTCGCACTGATACAGGTAGTACGGCCGGATCCGGTTCTCGACCAGCCGATGGACGAGCGATCGCTGGATGTGGACGCAGTCGTTCACGCCGGCGAGCAGGACCGACTGGTTGCCGACCGGCAGTCCGGCCCGGGTCAGCTTGTCGACCGCCCGGCTGACCTCGGGCGTGATCTCGTTCGGGTGGTTGAAGTGGAGGTTGATCCAGAGCGGGTGGTACTTCTCGAGCATCGAGCACAGCTCGTCGTCGATCCGCTGCGGCAGGAAGACCGGGACGCGTGAGCCGATCCGGATGATCTCGATGTGGGGGATGTCCCGGAGGCCGCGCAGGATCGACTCGAACAGCTTCGGTGCGAGGGTCAGACCGTCACCGCCGGAGATGAGGACATCGCGGACCTGCGGCGTCCGACGTAGGTAGTCGAGCTGCGCCTCGTGGTCCTTGCGATTGAAGTTCTGGGTCGGGTCCCCGACGATCCGAGACCGCGTGCAATATCGGCAGTAGCTGGCACATTGCGTCGTGACCAGCATCAGGACCCGGTCCGGGTAGCGGTGGACCAGGCCGGGCACCGGCGAGTGGCGATCCTCGGCCAGCGAGTCCTCCATCATCGCGGTGAACGACTGCGACTCGCGCCCGAGCGGGATCACCTGGCGACGGATCGGATCGGTCGGGTCCTTCGGGTCGATCAGGCTGATGAAATACGGTGTGATGTCGACGCGGAACTTGTCCGGGGCGCTGAGCCCCTCCCGCTCCTCATCGGTCAGCTCGAGGACCTGCTCGATCTCCTCGAGGTCGTTCACTCGGTGGCTGAGCTGCCAGCGCCAGTCGTTCCATTGCTCGTCAGGGACGTCCGCCCACAGCGGCGCACGACGACTCACCGCCGGACGGCCGTCCGGGCCGAGGACCCGTGCCGGGTCGCGGCGGTTCACGAACGGGACCTCGTCGGCGGTCTTGAGCGCAGCCTGGTGAGCGACCGCGGCCTTGATCTCCTGGGCGTCCACGCTGGCTCCTTCGTTCCCGGTCCGAACCGGTCAACGCATAAAGTCTATGCAGTCTGCAACTCTTGGCATCATACCGTCTGGGCGTCGACACGGTCCATAGGGTCGGCCGCGACACGCGGTCCGAGGTGTCGCGGGTGTTGGCGCACGATCGTTGGAGGCGGGCCGCGCCGGGCGGCGTCCAGGGCATGTCGGGCCGCGCCGGGACGGCGAGTGAATGGGGCCCGATCGTGCGCGGCGGGGCGCGGCGGGACGCGATCGCGCGCGGGTACGGTCACTACCCCGCGCTGTGTCAGTCCGAGGTCCGCGTCACTCCCCGATGACGGCCCAGAGGAAGCCCATCATGATGAAGAAGCCGGTGAACATCGCGATCAGGGCGAGGGCGCCGTAGGGCGAGCTCGCACCCTCATGCGGCACGATCGTCAGGCCCGCTCCGAAGACGACCGCCCAGCCGACGAACAGGATGGCGAACAGGATCTTCGTGTTCGGCTGCTTGACGAACCGGCGAAGGAGCGATGGCCGGCCCTCGGCCGAGGCCGCGGCCCGCAGGAAGATGAAGACCATCAGGCTGGCGATGCCGATCGCGATCACGAACGCCACCAGCGACTCGGGCATCTTGCTGAACGGCGCCAGGAGCAGCTGCAAGCGACAGGCCTCCGCGGTGACCGGACGACGACGGCGGAATCCTAGCAGACGGACGATCGGCCGGGGCACGTCACCGGACGGCAAACGGCGGTCGCGGGAGCGATCCGAGTCCCGGGGCTACGATGCCGGCATGCCCCGCCTGCGCCGCCCTGCAACGCCGCGCGCCATCCGCGCAGCGGCGGCCGTCGAAGGCCGAGGGTGAGCGTCTTCGAGCGACTCGGCGAGCTCGTCCATCGTCGCCGACGCTGGGTGATCGGGGCGTGGGCGATCCTCCTGCTGCTGGCGCTGCCGCTGGCTCCGCGCGCCGCCTCGGCATTGCGCGCGGGCGGGTTCACCCTCGATACCCTCGAGTCGGCCCGGGCCCGTTCGCTCCTCGAGAACGAGCTCGGCCTGCCGCCGTCCGCCCTGGTGCTGGTCTACTCAGGTAGCCCCGGGTCGGTCGGGACCGACGCGTTCGAGACGGCGGCCGCGGCGGCCGCGGCATCGGTCGCCGGCGCACCGCATGTGACGGGCATCCTGTCCCACGCCATGGCTCCCGCGCAGGTCTCGGCGGACCGCAGCACGGCCTACGATGTCGTGCTCCTCGACCTGGCGCCCGACGTCTCTCCGGACGCGCTGCCTGGTGTGCGCGACCGACTCGCCGCGCTCGCGCCGGGGCCGGTCAAGGTGGCCGTCGCCGGCGGACCGGCGTTCTACGGCGACATCCAGTCCGTGTCCGAGTCGGACCTCCGCCGGAGCGAGGTCGTGTCGCTCCCGCTGGCCGCCCTTGCCCTGCTGGTCGTGTTCGGCTCCGTCGTCGCGGCGGGACTGCCGCTGGCGGTCGGTGGCGGTGCCGTCGTCGTCTCGCTGGCGATAATCTGGCTGGTCGCGAGCGTCACCCAGATGAGCATCTTCGTGCTCAACCTGGCCACCCTCCTCGGTCTCGGGCTCGGGGTCGACTACTCATTGCTGATGACCAGTCGGTTCCGCGAAGAGCTGCGTCGGCGCGGCTCGGTCGAGACCGCCGTCCGGATCACCGTCGCGACGGCCGGACGAGCGGTGTTCTTCTCCGGGCTCACCGTGCTGCTGGGTCTGTCCGGCCTGATCCTGTTCGACTTCCCGATCCTGCGATCGGTCGGGATCGCCGGAGCGATCGTCGTCGGGCTGGCCGTGGCGTCGGCGCTGACCCTGCTCCCGGCGATCTTCGGCGTCCTCGGCGAGCGGGTCGACTCAGTCCGGGTCCGGCGGGTCGGTGAGGCGGACAGCGTGGACGGCCCGTGGGCACGACTCGCCCGGCGGGTGATGGCCCATCCGGTCGCGGTGTTCGTGCCGACCCTCGCGTTCCTGCTGCTCCTCGGCGCCCCGTTCCTGCACGTCCGGTTCAACGCCCCGGACGCCACGATCCTGCCGCCGGAGGTCCCGTCGCGAGCCGCGTTCGACATCCTCGACGAGCAGTTCGGCGCGGGACGATTCGCGCCGTTGTATCTCGCCATCCGGACGAACGGGTCGGCGACCTCTGCCGCCAACGTCAGCGCCCTGTACGACTACTCGCGGCGGCTCGCGGCGGATCCCCGGATCGACCGGGTCGATGGGTACGTCGACGTGGATCCGCGTCTGACCAAGGACCAGTACCTCCTCCTGTACGGCGCGCCGGGCGGACCGCCCGACCGGTATACGGCGACGGCGCTCCAGGCGACCACCCGGGGCGACCTCACGGCCTTCACCCTGACGACGCCGTACGGCCCGAACGCCGATGAGGCACGGGCGCTCGTCGGAGCGCTTCGGGCCGCCGACGGGCCGTTGGCTCCGCCGGCGGGGACGACGGTCCTGGTCGGCGGCGGTGCCGCCGATGTCGTCGACGTCGTCGACGGGGTCGGCGCCGGGTTCCCCCGGATCGCCTTGTTCATCTTCGTGTCGACCTACCTGGTCCTGTTCATGCTCCTGCGCTCGGTCGTCCTGCCGGCCAAGGCGCTGGTGATGAACACCTTGTCGATCGTCGCGGCGTTCGGGGCCCTGGTCTGGATCTTCCAGGACGGCAACCTGTCGGCGCTTCTCGGGTTCAGCCCGCTCGGCTACGTCGAGACGACCCAGCCCGTGATCTTGTTCTGCGTCCTGTTCGGCCTGTCCATGGACTACGAGGTCTTCCTCCTGTCGCGGATGAAGGAGGTCTGGGACCGGACCGGGGACAACACGGAGGCCGTGGCCCGCGGGCTCGAGCGGAGCGGACGGATCGTGACCTCGGCGGCGCTCATCGTCGTCGTCGTGGCGGGATCGTTCGCGTTCGCCGACATCGTCCTGATCAAGGCGATCGGCCTCGGCGTCGCGATCTCCGTGGCGCTCGACGCCACCGTCGTTCGAGCGCTCCTGGTCCCGGCCACGATGCGCCTCCTCGGGGACTGGAACTGGTGGATGCCGGCTCGCCTGGAGCGCTGGATCGCCGGTCGATTGCCGGCCACGGAAGCCGAAGCCGAGGCGGCGATCCGATGAGACGCCGTGTCCTGGTCCTGCTCATCTTGGTCGGGTGGGTCGCGGCCGGCTGCTCAGGCCCGGTCCTCGCTCGGCCGGTCGCGAGTCGAGGTCCGGCGCCGTCCACCTCGCCGGTCCCATCCCCGGCCGACGACCCTCAGCCGATCGTGCTGCCCGCCGACGACGCCCCCCACCACCGGCTGACCGAGTGGTGGTACTACACCGGGCACCTCATCGACGACGCCGGCGGACGCTACGGCTTCGAGTACGTGATCTTCCGGGCCGAGCGTGGCGGGCTGCCGGTCAGCTGGGCAGCGCACCTGGCGATCACCGACGAGGGCCGCGACGCCTTCCACTACGCCCAGCGCAGCGAGATCGGCCCGCAGGTGGACCGGAACGCCATGGTCGCAGCGGCGGGTGGCGATCCGCCGCCCGGGTTCGACCTGGCGATCCGGGCCGGTGCCGGCGCACCGGCGACCACGATCGGCGGCGCCGGCGTAAGCCCGGTCCCATCCTCGATCGCATCCGGGACCGACCCGGGCCTGCCCTGGCGGATGCAGGGCGCCGGAGGTCACGATCGGCTGTCCGCCCCGGCGACCGCCGGGGAAGCGGCTGCGGCCGGGTCGCCAGGCGGGATGGGCCTGGATCTGACCCTCGCGGCGACGAAGCCAGCGACCCTCCACCACGGGGACGGCTGGATCGACTTCGGGCCGGCGGGCGGCTCGTATTACTACTCGCGGACGGCGATGACGGCCGGCGGCAGTCTGACCCTGGATGGCCGGACGTTCCACGTCGACGGCACGGCCTGGTTCGACCACCAGTGGGGCGACTTCATCTCGGTCGGAGGCGGGGGCTGGGACTGGTTCGCGGTCGAGCTGGACGACGGGACCGACCTGACCCTGTCGCTCGTCCGCGCCGCCGACGGCACGTACCCCCTCGTCTACGGCACGATCGTCGACGCCCAGGGCCGCTCACGCAACCTCGACGCGTCCGCCTTCACGGTCACGCCCTCCGGACGGTGGCGGTCGCCGCGGACCGGCGCCGACTATCCCTCCGGTTGGGTCGTCGAGCTGCCGGGCGAGGATCTCCGGATCGAGCTGACCCCGACGCTGCCCGACCAGGAGCTCGACACGCGGGCGACGACCGGGGTCGTCTACTGGGAGGGCTCACAACACGTGCGCGCGACCCGGGGCGGCGCGACGCTCGGGGGCGAGGCCTACGTCGAGCTGACCGGTTACGGCCCGTAGGCCGAGACGCGCCGGTCGAGGCGGATCGCGATCGAGCCGGTCGGGACCGCGCTCGGGGGATCGACCCGCCTAGGGGGCCGAGGGTGCCGGTGGGATCGAGATCCGGTTGGCGGTGCCGAGGGCGTCGATCGCCTTCCGCAGGTCGTCGGCCGAGCCGAGCAGCTTGACCATCTTCTTGGCCGACAGCTTGTATTTGGCCGCGTCCGTCATCGAGACGCCGAGCGCGTCCCGGGCCGCCGCACGAAGCGCGGCGTAGGTATCGCCCAGCTGCGCGCGGAGCGGCGCCGCCGCCGACCAGCCGTCGAGCCGGTCGACCAGGTCGCTGCCCCAGGCTGCGTCGGCCGCGACCTGGCGGATCGCGGTGGCCGCGGCGCCGACGCTGAACCCAGTCTTGAGCTGCCGGCGCAGGGTCGCCGCGGAGACCGACATGCGGTCCTCGACCGTGGCGGTCAGGCGGAGTGCCGCAGCCGCGGTCGGCGGGACCGGCCCGCTGATGAGCGCGGGGTCGACCGACGGATCGATGCTGGCCGCTGCGGAGGCACTGGCCGCCGGCACGGATGCGGCCGCCGAGGACGACCCCGGCAGGAGTGCCAGGCCGACCGCCAGGACCGCCCCGATGATCAGGCCGCCGGCACAACCGGCGACCACGAGCAGTGCTCCGCGCTTGAGTGGGACACCCGCCAGCACGTGCAGCCCGCACCCCGGGCACTCGATCTGGAGCAAGCCCAGCTGTCGTCCGCAGGTCGGACAGGCCACCTGGGGGCCGCGGGCCGCGTCCTCGCCCGGGTGGTCCCAGTCGTCGAACGAATCGCCCTGATCGGTCGGTTGCGCGGGTGCGGCCGACGCCCCGCTCGCACGATTGCGAAGTCCCCGAAGGACGTTGATCGCCATCGTCCGACTGTAGGCGCCTGATCGCCCTGAGGCGACCGGACGATGGTCCCGTCGACAGGGGTACCCGTTCCGGGCGCTCGAAGAACGGGCCGAATGGCACGGTCGCGACGGATCGCTCCTCGCTAATCTCACACTAAGTCACTACGTATTTAGGAGAGCACGATGAACCGTCGATCCGGCCAGCACGTCGCCCAGGCCGTGCTCGTCCTCCTGGTCGCGTTCGCCCTGATGGGCTGTTCGGCGCAGACGCGTCCCACCTGGACCTATGCCGCCGCCGGAGCGGCTCCAGCGGCCAGCGTCGCGCCGGCGGGCTCGACCCCGGCTGGGGTGGCGGTGGCGAGCGCCGTCCCGGGCTCGAGCGACCACGCGGCCCACGGCACCGGCACCCTCGCGATCGAGGCGTTCGATCTCGGGTTCAAGCCCAGCGCGCTCACCATCGATGCGGCCGGGACCTACGCGGTGACCTTCAAGAACACGGGCTCCATCGCTCACGATCTCACGTTCGCCGATGGGACCAAGATCGCGGCCGAGCCAGGAGCCACCGCCTCCGGCAACGTCAACGTCCCGACCGCCGGGATCACGTTCATCTGCTCGATCCCAGGGCATGCGGACGCCGGGATGAAGGGCGCCGTGACCGTCGCCGGCCAGGCCGCGACAGGCTCCGCCGATGACCATGGCGGACCGGCGCCGGCGACCAACGTCGCGGCCGACCCGAACGCCCCGAAGTACACGCTCTATGACGCAACGGCGCCGAAGGTCCTCGACGGGACGGTCCACGACATCGATCTCGTGGTCCAGGAGAAGGAGATGACCGTCGCCGACGGCTTCGTCCAGGCCGTCTGGACGTTCGATGGGACGGTTCCGGGGCCGGTCATCCGGGTACACCTCGGCGACACGGTCCGGGTCCACCTCAAGAACCCGATCACGAACACGCTCTCCCACAGCGTGGACTTCCACGCCAGCCAGGTCGCCTGGAACGACGAGATGACGTCGATCAAACCGGGCGAGGAGAAGCTCTACGAGTGGCACGCCGACTACGCCGGCGTCTGGATGTACCACTGCGGGACCGCGCCCGCCCTCCATCACATCGCCAACGGGATGTACGGGATGGTCATCGTCGAGCCGAAGGGCGGGTTCAAGACGGTCGATCGTGAGTTCGCGCTCGTCCAGAGCGAGTGGTATCTCGGCCCGCAGGGTCAGCCCGTCGACCTGGCCAAGGCATCGACCGGTAACCCGGCCCCGGACTACGTGGTGTTCAATGGGGTCGCCAACCAGTACAAGGACAATCCGCTCAAGGTGCCGACCAAGGGGACCGTCCGGCTGTTCGTCCTCGACGCCGGCCCGAACATCGACAGCTCGTTCCACATCGTCGGGACGATCTTCAACACGGTCATCAAGGAAGGGATCCAGCTGACCCCGAACAACCCGGGCCACTTCGGTTCGCAGGCCGTCGACCTGTCGCCGGCCCAGGGCGCGATCATCGAGCTCGTGACACCGGAGGACGGCCTCTACCCGATCGTCACCCACGCCTTCAACTTCGTCGGACGCGGCGCCCTCGGCCTGCTCCAGGCCGGGGACGGCGACCCGAAGAACTGAGGGCGAGCCTTGCGAGCGGAACTGACCAAGCGGGCCGATTACGCCATCCGGGCGATGCTGGCCCTCGCCCGCTCGGGCGACGACGGACCGCTCAGCGTCCGCCGGATCGCCGCAGCGATGGACATCCCGGCCCGGTTCCTGCCGCAGGTCATGACCGACCTCGGACGGGCCGGGCTCGTCCGCGCCGAAGGGGGCCGGAACGGCGGCTACCGACTTGCCCGGACCGCGGCCGAGATCGACCTCCTCGAGATCATCGATGCCGTCGAGGGTGATAGCCGGAGGGTGTCTTGTGTCCTTCGCGGCGGGCCATGCGACCCGAGCGGGGAATGCGCGGTGCACGCCGTCTTCTGGACCGCGCAGACGGGGCTCAGGGAGACGCTGGCCCGGGCGGACTTGGCGACGATCGCGGGCCGCGGCCTGCCGCCCGGCGTCGGCCGCGCGTAGCTTCGTCAGGTCGTCGATCGATCCGATCGGAGGGCGAGAAGCGCCACGAGCCAGCCCGCGATCACGGTCACGCCGTACGTGACGCACCAGACGCAGACCGCGTGGATCACGAACAGCTCGAGGTAGGTGAGGTAGGCCACGAACACGATGCCGACCAGGCCGAGGCCGTATGCCCCGAGCAGGGCCCGGTGATCCGCTCGGAAGGCCCAGGCCAGGCCGAGGAGCGCAGTGACCGCCGAGAACAGTGCACCGAGGACCGCCACCGGGACTCCGAACACGGAGCTGTACTCGCTCCTGGCGACGTCCTCGCAGCCATGGACCGGTCCGCACACCGGCAGCCCGCCTGACAGCTTCGTGGCGGTCAGGTACAGGGCGACGAGCAGGCCGACCCCCGCGATCGCGGCGATCGCCAGACCGGTTCGCCTGGCGGTCACGGCGCGGTCGAGGACGAGCTCGCGGGCGATCCGGACGGCCCGCTCGCGGCGACCGTCTTGTCGAGGAGGGTCAGCAGATCGTTCCACGAGGTGAAGTTGTCGAGCGACACCATGTGGCCGTTGATGGCCAGGCTCGGCGTGGACTGGACGCCCAACTTCTGAGCGGTCGTGGTCTCATCGGTGACCGCTTGACGCTGGCTGTCGCCGTCGTAGCACGCAGACCAGGCCGCCGTGTCGAGACCCGCAGCCGCTGCGAACGCCTCGAGCCGGTCCCGGGTGAACCACCCCTGGTTCTCCCCGTTCTGGTTGGCGAAGACCAGCGTCTGGTAGTCCCAGAACTTGCCTTGCTGCCCGGCGCAGCGCGCCGCCGAGGCGGCATCCAAGGATTCCTGGCCGATGAATGCGAAGTCGTTGTAGGTCATCTTCACCTTGCCGGTCGCGACATAGCGCTCGATGATCACCGGCGCGACGGTGCGGCTGAAATTGCCGCAGGACGGGCACTGGAAATCCTCCCAGGTCTCAAGCGAGACCGGGGCCGTCGACGACCCGAGCGTCCGCCCGTCGCGTGGGATGCCGGCGGCGATCGGGGTGGGGACCGTGATCGACGGCAGCGGAGCGGCCGAACCCGCGCTCGCCCCGGCGCCCGCGCTGGCACCGGCGCCCGCGCTCGCGCCGGCGCTGGCCGCCGGGCTCGAGCTGGCCGAGCCGGTATCCCCGCTCGCTCCGCGCGGGAGGTTGAGCACCAGGATGGCCGCGAGGGCCACGACGACCGCCCCCATCGTGACCAGAGCGGTCGGCGAGCGCCAGGCCGGCTGGCTGGCCGCTCCGTGCTTCGGCCCCGATCGCGCCTGCTCGGCTCGGAGCGCTTCGCGGCGTTGGCGGCGGGTAGTCGGAACGGGCGGCTGGTTGCGGCCCGGCTTCTTGGCGGACGTGGTCGTACTCCCGAGTCGTTGGGCGGGTCTGTAGCCTAGCGCAGAAGCCCGCCCGAGCCCGTGTGCCATCCGGACCGCACCGCGCGGGCCGTTCGGCCCATCGGTCGTCGTGCGCCCGGTTGCGCGCCTACATGAGACTCTGTATCATCTGGACGTGACCGACGCGACCGCCCTCATCGACGCCCTCGACCGTGCCGGCTACCGCCTGACCGAACCGCGGCGGGCGATGGCGGGGCTCATCTCCGACCAGACCGGCCACTTCACCGCGGCCGACCTGGTGGTCGATGCACGGACGCGCCGACTCGGCATCGGCCGTGCCACGATCTTCCGCGCGCTCGACCTGTTCGAGGACCTCGGCGTGGTCGAGCGGCTCGATCTCCCGTCCGGCGACCATGCCTATGTGCCGTGCGAGCCGATCCACCACCATCACGTGATCTGCTCCAGCTGCGGCCGGACTGAGGATGTCGACGACCCGGGCATCGATGCGGTGACCCGCTCGGTGGCCCGCCGGACTGGGTTCCGGATCGACTCCCACCGGCTCGAGCTGTTCGGCCTGTGCCCGGCTTGCGCCGGGTCGGTCGACCCTCGCTGACCGCGGGTCCACGAACGTCCTCCGATGCGGCCGCCCCGATCCCGTCGTCGCCGCCGAGTGGGACTCGATATCAGGTTCGCCGCTGAGCTGGCGATGGGCGTCCTACTGGCCACGACGCTCGCGGCGTGCTCCGCCCCGGTGACGCCGGCCGCGGCGGGTGGCCTCAAGGTCGTGGCCACGACGACCGTCTTCGCCGACATCGTGGCGAACGTCGGCGGCGATCGTGTAGCCGTCGATTCGATCGTGCCGGCCGGGGTCGGACCGGAGGATTACGAGCCCAAGCCCGAGGACGCCCGGAAGCTGGCCGATGCGGGTCTCATCGTCAAGAACGGTGTCGGGCTCGACGACTTCCTCGACCGGCTGCTCGACGCCAACACGCAGCGGACACCGATCCTCGTTCTCGGAGAGGGGATCCCGACGATCGACGTGGACGGCCAGCCGAATCCCCACTTCTGGCTGGACCCGACGCTCGTCCGCGATCGCTACCTCCCGGCGATCGTCGCGGAGCTCAGCCGTCTCGATCCGGCCGGCAAGGCGACCTACGACACGAACGCGGCGGCCTACGCCGCGAAGCTCGACGCCCTCGACACCGCGCTGGCAGCCAAGGTCGCGACCATCCCTACGGCGAACCGGAAGCTGGTCACGTTCCACGACGCGTTCCCGTACTTCGCCAAGCACTATGGATTCGAGCTGGTCGGCGTCGTCCTCGCCAACGTCGGGCAGGAGCCGACGGCAGCGGACCTCGCCGCGCTCGTCGACAAGGTCAAGGCCGCCGGGGTCAAGGCGGTCTTCAGCGAGGCGCAGTTCAACCCGAAACTGTCCCAGACCCTGGCCGACGAGGCGGGCATCAGCCAGGTGGTGACCACGCTGTACAACGATGCTCTCGGCCCGGCTCCTGCGGACACCTATCTTGGGATGATGACCTGGAACGTGGACCGGATCGTGGAGGCGCTGAAGTAGATGTCGAGCCGAGCGAAGGGTCCGGGGTGATCGGGGCGAGCGGTCCCGCACCCGCGTTCGGTGGTGTCACGGTCGGCGACGGCGCCGTCATCGCCGCGGGCAGCGGACGGCCGGCGGTCCGGATGCAGGGCGTCACCGCCGGGTACGGCGCCCGGATCGCGCTCGAGGCGGTCGACCTGGAGATCGGCGCGGGATCCCTGCTCGCCGTCATCGGACCGAACGGCGCCGGCAAGAGCACCCTGCTCAAGGTCATCGGCGGCCTGCTCGAGCCTCGCTCGGGAACGGTGGAGGTGCTCGGCGGCCCGCCCGGTGCGGAGGCGCGGCGGGTCGCCTACGTCCCGCAGGCGGAGGCCGTCGACTGGCAGTTCCCGGTGACGGTCGAAGAGGTCGTGATGATGGGGCGGATCCCGCGCATCGGGATCCTGCGTCGCCCCGCGGCCGCCGATCATGCCGCGGTCGCCGATGCGCTCGCGACCGTGAACATGACCGAGGCGAGCCGGCGCCAGATCGGCGCGTTGTCGGGTGGCCAACGCCGTCGGGTCTTCCTCGCCCGGGCCATCGCCTCGGATCCCGACGTCTATCTCCTCGACGAGCCTGTGACCGGGGTCGATGCGACGACCCAGGAGGACCTGATGGACGTGCTCGAGGCGGAGGCGCGCCAGGGCAAGACGGTCGTGGCCACGACCCACGACCTCGCCTGCGCGGCGCACCGCTTCCAGCAGGCGGTCCTGATCAATCGACGGATCGTGGCCGCCGGACCGGCCAACCTGATCCTCGATCAGCGTCTGCTGGCCGAGACCTACGGCGGGCACGTCCTTGTGGTGCCGGGCCTGCCGAACGGCTCGGTCCTGCTCGACGACGCCCACCACCACGATGAATCGGGCGGTGAGTCGCACTTCCACGAGGAACTCGGCCGATGACGATCGTCGACCTGTTCGTCGACCCGCTCGCCTACGGCTTCATGCAGCGCGGCCTGATCGCGGCCGTCATGGTCGGCACGGTCTGCGCCGTCATGGGCAGCTACGTCGTCCTCAAGGGCCTCGCGTTCATCGGCGACGCGGTCAGCCATGCAGCCTTCCCCGGCCTCGTCATCGCCTACCTGATCGGGATCCCGCTGTACATCGGCGGCGCGGTCGCCGCCGTCCTCACCGCCCTGGCGATCGGCGTCGTGTCGCGGCGCGGGAATCTCCGCTTCGACACGGCGGTCGGGGTCCTGTTCGCCGGGATGTTCGCGTTCGGGATCCTGCTCTTCTCGACGATCAGGAACTACGTCGCCGACCTGTTCAGCTACCTGCTGGGCAATGTCCTGGGGATCTCGGCGGCGGATCTCGTCCAGATCGCCGTGCTCGGCCTCGTGGTCCTCGGGGTCATCGTCGTGCTCCGCAAGGAGCTGCTCTACGCGACCTTCGATCCGGCCGGGGCGGCCGCGTCGGGGCTGCCGGTGACGACGCTCGAGTACCTGCTCCTGGCACTGCTCGGGATCACGATCGTGGTCAGCATCCAGGCGGTCGGCATCATCATGGTCGTGGCGATGCTGGTCACGCCCGCGGCCACGGCACAGCTGATCGTGGTCCGGTTCAGCCGGATGACGATGCTCGCCGTCGTCATCGCGGTCGTATCCGCGGTCCTGGGCCTCTATCTGAGCTTCTACCTGAACGTCGCGTCGGGGGCGTCGATCGTGCTGGTCGAGACGGTCCTCTTCCTGGTCGCGCTGGTGCTGTCCCCACGCCAGGGCCTGCTCGTCCGCTGGTCGTCCCGGGCCGCCTGAAAGACGGGCTGGACCGAACGTACGGGGCGGGCTGAGAAGGATTCATCAGCGCACGGCGAAACCTTCGAGCCGATACTCGTCTCGGACCAGGTGACAGCGCCTGCCACCGGGAGCCCCCCATGAATCTCATCCGCCGATCCCAGCCGACCCATCTCGAGCGAACCCAGGCCGCACGATGCGTCTGAGCGGGCAGAACTTCCTGGTCCTGCTCGGGATCCTCGGCGTCGGGATCGTCCTTGCCACGAACCAGATCGTCCCGGCAAGCTCGGCGCACCAGGCCCAGGAACGGGTCTGGCTGGCGGCCAGGGCCACCGGGATCGTGACCTACCTCCTGCTGACCCTCCAGATCGTCCTGGGGATGGTGCTCAGTCACCCGACCAACCAGACGACCTGGAAGCTGTCGAAGCGGCTCTTCCCCTGGCACGAGAATCTGTGGGTGTTCGTGCTCGCGTTCCTCGCCGCGCACATCGTCAGCCTGATCCTGGATCCCTACGCCGGCGTCGGGGTGGTCGGGGCCTTCATCCCGACGATGTCGAGCTATCGGAGCTCGCCGGTGGCGCTCGGGACGCTCGCCATGTACGCCCTGATCCTGACCGGCATCACCGCTCGGTACACCAAGCTCCTCCCGCCGGGGTTCTGGCTCAAGATCCACCGGCTGAGCATCGGCGTGTTCGTCCTGGCCTGGCTCCACGGGATCCTGTCCGGGACCGATACGCCGGCGCTGCGCCTCATGTACATCGGCTCCGGCGTGGCCGTCCTGATGGCCGCGGCATATCGCTACTGGGTCGCCCGCAAGGCGCGCCCCACGTTCTCCACCTCGCTGCCGGATCGCGCGCCGCGAACACGGAACACGCCCCCCGCGGCTGCACCGGCGGCCGTCGACTTGACCGGTCCGGAGGTGGCCTCGTGAAGGCGTCATTCCTGCTGTTCTTCCGACGCCTGATGGTCGTCGTCGCGGTGGTCCTCAGCCTGACGGTCGGCGCGATGGCGGTCCAGGCCGCCGCGGTCTGGACGGAATCGTCCGCACCGCTCACGGTCGCGCCGGTGTCCGCATCGAGCCTGGTCCAGCAGCTCACCGACGAGCAGACGCGGGCCGCCGCCCTCGAGGGCCAGATCAACGCCCTGACCGACCAGACGGCGCAGCTGACCGCAGCGCTCCAGGATGCCAACACCCGCATCGTCCAGGACGCCAAGACGGCCAAGACCCTGCGCGACCAGCTGGCGGCGGCCAAGAAGAAGCTGTCGGCCCTGACGGGAGGCCACTGATGGGCGAGCCACGTCGACCCGTCCACCTGGCGGTGATCGTCGGGTTGTCGGCCGGCGCCTACGCCGCGTCCCTCGCCGGGGTGACCGCGCTGCAGGCCGCCAGCGATCACCAGCTGGACGCGGCGAACGGCCCGGCAGCGGATGCCGTCAAGACGCTCCAGGCCGAGCACGCCCGGCTCGACGATCGCCTGGCCGCGGCGGCGTCCACCTACGACGCTGCGACCGCCGCGTATGCGGATATCTCGGGACAGCTGACCGCGATGGAGAAGCGGCTCGGGAAGCTGGCCGTCGAGGTCCACAAGGTCCAGGGAAGCGCCGCGTGGACGCCGCCACCGCCGCCGGCGGCGGTCCGGCTTCCGACGGTGACCCGTAGCAGCGGCGGATCGTCGTCCGGAGGATCGGCCTCGAAGCCCGCTCCGAAGCCGCCCCCCACGAACGGGTCGACCAGCGCGTCCGGGCATTGAGGTCCGAGGCGCCCGTCGCCGCGTTCACGTTCGAACGCCGGGCGATGGGCTCGCCGCTCCGGTTGACCGTGGTCGGTGGATCGCCCGTTGACGCAGCGTTGACGTGGACGCTCGTCTCCGACGAGTTCGAGGCCGCCGAGCAGGCGCTCTCGCGCTTCCGTGAGTCGAGCGACCTGACGACGGTCAATCGTGCGGCCGGGACCGGGGACCCCCGACGGGTCGATCGCCGACTCGCGGCAGCGCTGGCGGCGGCGGACCGGGCCGGACGGGTGACCGACGGACGGTTCGATGCCCGGGTCCTCGGCGATCTGGAACGACTCGGCTACCCCGGCGCGGAGCTCCCGGCGGACGTCTCCACCGTCCACCGCGCGAACGCCGCACGGGAGGATCGACCGTCGGCCCGGTGGCTGTCGATCGATCCACGGACCGACACGCTCGCGATCGCCACGCCGGTCGATCTCGGGGGGATCGGCAAGGGTCTGGCCCTCCGCTGGGCCTGGCGTCGGGCCGTCCGGGCCGGGATCGTCGATCGCCTCGGTGGCGGGCTGCTCGAGGCCGGTGGGGACCTCGTCGCGGGTGGCACCGCGCCGCAGCCTGGGCCGTGGATCGTCGGCATCGAGGATCCCACGGGAGGGGTCGGCCCGTTGGCGACGGTCGCCGTCGAGGCCGGGGCCGTGGCGACGTCATCGACCCTGGTCCATCGATGGACCGGCGACGACGGGCGGCCGGTCCATCATCTGATCGATCCGCGGACGGGCGAACCCGGCGGGACCGGCCTCCTGTCGGTCACCGTCGCGGGTCCGGACCCGGCCTGGGCCGAGGTCTGGTCCAAGAGCCTGTTCCTGTGCGGGCGTCCGGGCATCGCGTCGCTCGCCCGGACCCGCGGCCTGGCGGCGTGGTGGGTCGACGATGAGGGACGCCTCGAGATGACCCCGGCGGCACGCGCCCGCACCGGCTGGGTCGCCGCCGAAGCCTGATCGGGTTCAGCCCGATCCGGTGACCGCCGCGGCGAACGCCGCGTCGAGCTCCTGCGCCGTCGGCATCCCTGCTCGAGCCCCGGGCGATCTCGTGGCCAGGGCGCCCGCCACGACCGCTCGACGGACGGCCGTCTCGATCGACTCGGCCCAGGCGAGCGCGGCCGCGAGTGCACCGTTGAACGCATCCCCGGCGCCCGTCGCGTCCACGGCGGCGACCCGGTACGGAGGGACGTCCACGACGTCATCCCTGGTCACGAGCAGCGCGCCGTCGGCGCCGAGCGTCACCACCACCGCCTGGGACACCCCCGGCCCGGCAGCCGATGGCTCGAGCAGGCCCCGAGCGGCGCGCGCCACATCCGCCGCCGCGGCGACTCCCGAGACCGAGGCCCGGCCCGATCGACGGGCGTCCGTCGCCGCGAGCGTCAGCAGCTCGCCCTGGTTGGGGCTGATCACGTCGGCCTCGGCCAGCAGCGTCCGGTCGATCCCGTCGGCTGGCGCGGGGTTCAGGACGGTCCTGGCACCGGCGGCCCGGCCAAGGCGCAGCGCCTCGCGGACCGTGTCGACGGCGACCTCGCGACAGACCAGGACGACGTCCCCGGCACCCACCCCGAGTCGCCCGAATGCCGGTCCGATGGCTGCCGGTGACAGCCGGGCGTTGGCTCCCGACGCGACCGAGATGAGGTTCTCGCCCCGACCGTCGACCATGATCAGGGCGATCCCGGTCGCGCTGGCGGAGATGGTGGCGAGCGACGAGACGTCGATCCCCTCGAGCTCGAGCGCGGCCCGCGCCTCGGCCCCGAACGGATCGTCCCCGACCGCACCGACGAACGCGACCGGTCGGCCGAGCCTGGCCGCGGCGACGGCCTGGTTGCCGCCCTTCCCGCCGTGATGCCGCTCGAACGTCCCGCCGGTCACGGTCTCGCCCGGTGCCGGCAGGCGCTCCCCGCGGATGACGAGGTCGACGTTGACCGACCCGACGACGACCACCCGCCCGCCGCTCACGGGACGGTCACGAGCCCGTGATGAACTCGCCGCCGTCGACCCCGATGATCTCGCCGTTGATGAAGTCGACGCCTTCGCCGCTGAGCGCGACGATCGTCGTCGCGACATCCTGCGGCGTGGTCATCCGACCGGTCGGGTTGCGCCGCTTGGTGATGGCGATCATCTCGTCGTGCTCGGGGATCTTGAGCAGGGCCGGCGTGATCGTGACCCCGGCGCGGATCGTGTTGGCGGTGATCCCCTTGCCGGTCCTGGCGAGCTCCATCGCCAGCTGGCGGGTGTGCGACTCGAGCGCCGCCTTGGCCGAAGAGACCACGCCGTATGAGGGCACGACCCGGCTGGAGCCTTCCGAGGTCATCGAGAAGATCTTCGAGCCCTGCTCGAGGAACCCGCCGCGATAGAGGTCCTGGACCCAGTAGACAAGGCTGTTCGCCATGACGTCCTGGGTCATCTCCATCTTCTTGCGGTCCACTCCAGCCTTGGGGTCATCGGTGATGTACGGGACGAGCGACCCGAAGGCCAGTGAGTGCATCACCACCCGGACGTACGGATGGTGACCCGCCGCCTCCGACCGATCGAACCGCTCCCGGAGGGTGGCCAGGGCGCTCGCCCGCTTCTCGTCGTCGGCCGCGTTCATGTTGATGAACAGCGCCTCGGACCCGGCCGCCTCGATGGCGGCCTTGACCTCGTCCACGTGGGCGAGCCCAGCTCGGAAGTCGAGGTGGATCCCGAAGATCCGATAGCCGGCCACGGCCAGCGCCCTCGAGGTCGCCTCGCCCATCCCCGAGGATGCGCCGAGGATGACGGCCCAGCCCTCGCGTCCATCGGTCATCGGTGTCGTTCCTCCGTGGATCGGCGCGACCGTCACAGGCTCGGTCGGCGGCGGGTCTCCGTCGGCCGAGTCTAGCAGCGGGAGGTGCGGCTCCACGCTCCAGGTCCATGACGTCCTGCACACGATCCGTGCCGACGAGACGAGGGGGACGGGGTTGACGTACGGCCCGCGACCGGGCTACTTTGGCACTGACCGAATTAGGTGATCGACGAAACAGGTGATGAACAAGGTCTACCGGGC
>JADGQI010000072.1 GCA_017881905.1 Chloroflexota bacterium | reverse complement strand
TTCTCGGACGGCTGGTTCGTCGTCCGCGCCAAGGACAAGACGCTCGTCGGCGATCGCGTCGTGTCGATCGGCGGCCACCCGATCGGGGAGGTCGAGGCGGCGCTGCGCCCGCTCGTCCCGGCCGACAACGAGAGCGGCGAGCTCGACGGCCTGCAGGGGGTGGTCTCGACGGTCGAGTATCTCCATGGCCTCGGGATCGTGGACGACCCGGCCAAGCCGGCGTTCGTCTTCGCCCGGCCAGACGGGAGCGAGGTCACGGTCGACGTCACTCGGTCGGACCTCGCCACGTGGGGGTTCAACCTGGACGTCGTCGGCGGCTTGCTGGGCGACGCACCCGAGGCGGTCGCGCGGCGCAAGGAACCCGTCTGGACCCGACTCGACAAGCCGACGAAGACGTTCGTGATCTCCTACAACGACTACACCGAGAACGACCTGCCACCGGCCCTCGCGGCCATGAAGAGCGCCCTCGACGACGGTTCGGCGACGCGTGTCCTCCTCGACATGCGCTACATCCGCGGTGGGAACGGGAGCCTGGCGACGCCGCTCATCGATGCGCTCAAGGGCGACCCGCGGATCGATCGTCCGGGCGGTCTGATCGTCATGATCGGGCGTGAGAACGTGTCGGCCGGGACGGTCGTGGCGCGCACCCTCGACACCGAGACCCAGGCCAGCCTGGTGGGTGAGATGACCCCGGCGCGGGCGGACAACTTCCTGTGCGAGTGCAACGACATCGCCCTTCCGAACATCGGCCTGACGGTCGAGGTCCCGACCTTCCGGTACGGCACCGGCGACAAGCGCCCGGCCATCGAACCCGACGTGCCGGTGGCCCTGAGCGCTGCCGACTTCTTCGCCGGCAAGGATCCCGCCCTGAAGGTCGCCCTCGCTCTCAAGGATCCTCCGACGCCGTAGGTCTGATCCGCAGATCCATCGGCCGCGCTCGTCCCCGGGGACCGAGTCGGGCCCGACCCGCCGAATCGTGTCGGTCGATCAGGGTTCGAACGTCATCGTCTGGACGATCGGAGTCGCTTCATCCACGAACTGGCTGAAGTCCGCGGCGACCGGCGCGGCAAGGACGATCGCGACGGTGTGGCCGCCGCCGACGTCGACGAAGATGAACCGCTGCAGCTCGGGGCGATTCGGACCCCATTCCCACTGATCCGTTTGCTGCCCGCCCGGCCCGGTGCCGCGGACCAGGGCGACATATGGGACCGGCGGGGGCTGGCGGACGCCGTGGCCGTCGAGCACACCGCACAGCCGGTTCCAGGTCGACGCCACCTGTACGTCGACCATCCGGCCGGTCCTGTCGCCGACCTTGATGGCGGTCGGCTTCGAAGCCACGATCCCAGGCCGAGTCGCGACCCAGTTCGCCAGGGCATCCGGGGACGAGCTGATGCCGGGCTCGGTGGTGAAGGAGATCACCGCCAACGACTTCAATTCGTTCCACGCGATCTGGTCGCCGGACGGCAGGAGGATCCTGTTCCAAGCCTTCCCCGGAGGGAGCTCCCCGACAGGAGGCATCTATGCGGTCAAGGCCGACGGGTCCGGCCAGGCGCGCATCGTGGACGGGCTGATGGCCACGTGGTCGCCCGATGGCAGGCGGATCGCGGTCATGGAGACGCCGAAGGGGAGCGACACCAACGACGAGATCTATGTCATGAATGCCGACGGGTCTGGTCGGTCCCGTCTCACCAACGACCCAAGCAGTGATGGCCTCCCCGCATGGTCGCCGGACGGGAAGCGGATCGCGTTCGGCAGCGATCGCACCGGGGCGGGGGATATCTACGTCATGGATGCCGACGGCTCGAAGGTTCACAGGCTGACCACGGATCCGGCCATCGACGAGTGGCCCACATGGTCGCCGGACGGAACCAAGATCGCGTTCGGCCGAAAGGCCTCCAACGACGCGGACAAGGATATCTGGGTCATGAACGCGGACGGGACGAACCAGGTCAACCTGACGAATAGCCCGACGGTCAACGACTTGGGTCCGTCCTGGTAGGGCGCCGATGACAACCACGCCACGGTCTCGGGCCGACGACGGAGGATCGACTCGCCCCGGTCCTCCGTCCCGCCGGCCTGCAGCCCCGATCGGCTCGCTCCGGCCCGGCGACAGGGCGCCCGTTCAGTCCTTGGGGCGGATCCGGATGATGAGCATCGCGGCGTTCGGATCGTCGCCGATGACCTCGCCGTCGTGGGGGATCGTGCCGTCCCAGCGGAGGTAGTCGCCGGGGCCGACATCGACGACATGGTCGCCCTGGGTCATCCGGAAGCGGCCGCGCAGGATGATGTGGTGCTCGTCGCCGGCATGGCTGTGGGTCCCGACCCGACTGCCCGTGCCGTTCGAGGTGACTTCCAGGATCGACACGTCGCGCGACGCACGGCCGTCGACGTGCTCGACGCGGCCGAGCTCCGTCATCGTCACCGGGCGTTCCGTCGCGCGGACCACGACTGGCTCGGGGAGGTCCTCCATGAAGAACCAGGCGGCCGGGACCTCGACCGCGTCGGCGATCGACACGAGGCACTGGAGCGACGGAGATGCCTTGTCGTTCTCGATCTGCGACAGGTAGCCGACGTTCAGTCCGCTCCGCTCGGCGACGTTCGCCAGGGTCAGTCCGCGCTCCAGCCGCCAGCGCTTGATCTGGACCCCGACGGCCGGTCTGCGCCGCTCCTCGGTCGTCATGTTGGTTCTCCGCAAACAGGTATTGACACCAGGTAGACATCGACGTATGGTGTGTCCACAACAAATATCGCTTGACAGAGGCAAACTCGTCAAGTCAGCGGAGGACCGTCGACATGGATATCGCGATCATCGGGGCAGGCAACGTGGGCAAGGCCCTGGCGACCTCATTCAAGCGGGCGGGCCACGATGTCGTGATCGCGTCGCGCGATCCGGAAGATGCCGGTAACGTCGCCGCGGCGACCCATTCCCGCGTCGCGACCTCCAACGCCCGGGCGGTCGCCGGTGCCGACGTCATCGTGCTCGCGATCCCGTTCTCGAGCGCCTCCGCGGTCGCCGCCGAGATCGCCGGGGCCGTGGCCGGGAAGCCGGTGGTGGATGCGACCAACCGGATGTCGTTCGGCGCGAACGGGCCCGATATCGACACCACGACCTCGAACGCCGAGGAGCTGGCGGCCCTTCTGCCAGGCGCCAAGGTCATCAAGGCGTTCAACACGATCTTCGCCACACACCAGAGCGACCCGATCGCCGAGGGCGTCCAGCTGAGCGGCTTCGTCGCCGGGGACGACGCCGAGGCGAAGGCCACGGTGCTCGAGCTCGTTCGCGAGATCGGCCTTGAGCCGGTCGACGTCGGTCCGCTCGTGCGAGCGCGGCAGCTCGAGGGGCTCGCTTTCCTCAACATCACCCTGAACATCGTGAACGGCGGCAGCTGGCAGTCCGGCTGGAAGCTCGTCGGGGCTCCGATCGCGGCCCCCGTCGCAGCCTGATCACGATGACCGGATCGGACGGGACCGCGGATACGATCGGGACTGCCATCCCGGTCGCCCGCCTCAACCACGCGGTGCTGTACGTCCGTGACGCGACCCTTGCCGCGGACTTCTATCAGCGCGTCTTCGGATTCGAGGTCGTCGAGAACGCCTTCGGTGGTCGAGCCGTGTTCATGCGAGCGGCCGGCGGCGAGAACCATCACGACCTCGGGCTGTTCTCGGTCGGGCCGGACGCACCACGCCCACCGCGCGGCTCGACCGGCCTCTATCACCTGGCCTGGGAGGTCCCGACGATCGAGGATCTCGCGCACGCCGCGACGGTCCTGTCCTCAGCCGGCGCCCTCGGCGGGGCGTCGGATCATGGGGTGTCCAAGTCCCTCTACGGCTCGGACCCGGACGGGAACGAGTTCGAGATCATGTGGCGCGTCCCACGCGACGCGTGGGGCGAGTTCGAGAACAAGGGCGCAGTGATGCCGCTCGACCTCGAGGCCGAGCTGCGCCGCTGGGGAGCGTCCGGCACCCCCGACACGTAGGCACGCCTCATCCCGGATCGCTGAGGCCGCCCGGCTCGTACGCTGCGGCGGCTTCGACATTCCCGGCGGTACACCGGGGCGGATAGGGTCGGTCCGGGCCGACAAGGGCGGTGAAGAGCGGTCTGGGTGGTTCAGGTCTCGCGCGCAAGCCGCTAGACTCCGCGTCCTGATGCGTCGTCGCCTGTCCGCACGCCTGTTGAACTCGCCGATGATCCGGCGCATCCAGTTCTACGCTCGCCGGTTGGAGGGCCAGCTGGACCGGCGGTTCTTCATCACCCTCGTCGAGGGGATCCTGGTCATCGTCGCGATCGCGGCCGTCCTGATCACCCTGTTCGAGAAGAACTGGACGCTCGCCTCGTTCGGGGCGTCGTTCTACTGGGGACTGACGACGGTCCTCGGCCAGGGAGACTCGGCGTACATCACCTCGCCGGCCGGCTGGCTCATCAGCTGGATGCTGATCCTGTTCGGAGTCGCGCTCTTCGGAACCGTCACCGGGGCGCTCATCGCCATCGTCATCGATTTCCTGCTCAAGGAGGGCCAGGGTATGGGCGCGTCCGGATACGAGGGCCACGTGGTGGTCTGTGGCTGGAACACCACGGCCCGCGACCTCATCAAGGAGCTTCAGACCGACGAGTACAAGGTGAAGATCGTCGTCGTCGCCCCGCTCGACAAGAACCCCGCCGGCGAAGGCGTCTACTTCGTCAGGGGCGACCCGACCGAACCGGCCGATCTGGAACGAGCCGGGATCCAGCACGCGCTGGCCGCGCTGATCTTCCCGGTCGACGACACGAACGATGCTGACATGCGCTCCATCCTGACGGTGATGGCGATCGAGTCGGTCTGGCCCGGGGTCCGAACCGTGGCCGAGGTGAACAACCCGCGCCACGCGGATCACTTCCGGCGCGCGCATGTCGATGAGCTGCTCGTGTCCTCGCAGGTCGGCGCACGGCTGCTCGCGCGTTCGGCCCTGTATCCCGGGCTGACCGAGCTCGTCGCCGACATCGTGTCCGGGGGCGAGGGATCGGAGCTGTATCGGATCGCCATCCCCGACGCCTACCTCGGGCTGTCCGTCGACGAGGTCAGCGCGCAGCTCCGGATCGACCATCGGGCGACGCTGCTTTCGATCAGTCGTGCCGGCCGCGCCTTTGTCAACCCGCCGGCGGACTTTCGGATCGCCGCCGGTGACGATGCCGTCGTCGTGGCGGAGTCGCTCGGTACGCTCGCGCCGCTGATCATCCGCCACGAGGACGGCTCGGGCGCCCCGAGCAACCCGCTCGCCGGACGGGTCGACGGCAACGGCACGGGCGACAACGGGTCGGCTGCGCCGCCGTGGGCGCCCGCCTCGCCCACGCCCGCAGCGGTCGCCTCGCCCACGCCGGCAGCGGTGGCTTCGCCGGCCGCGCAGGCGGTCTCCATCGCGTCTGTCGCGCCGGTCGCGGTCGCCGAACCGCCCTCACCGGTGCCTGCCCCGACGACGGCCCCGGTTCCGCGTCCCAGGCTCGAGGCCCGGCCGGTCCCACCGATCGAGCAGCGCGCCACAGCGCGCCCCAAGCTGATCGGACGGCGGGTCACGCCGATCGCGCCGCCGGTCCAGGAATCGGCCGCGGCTCGCCCGACGGCCGAACCGGCCGCCGCCGAGGCCTCCGCGTCGAAGGAGCCGACGGACGCCGTCCGCTACGTGGCCGAACCTGCGTCCGATGCCCGGAACGGCAAGCACGGCAAGAAGCACCGGAGCGGCTGACCCGCGGGGGGGTCCGCTCAGACCTCCTTCACGGCAGCGTACCAGACGCGCTCGGCCACCTCGGTGACGTCGTCGCCGATCCGGGCGAAGCGTCGGTACAGCTCGCGCCGGCCCATGACCTCACGCAGGTCCGTGACCTGGAGCAGGGCGGACATCCCCTGGCGATAGGCCCGCTCGAGCTGCCGCTGGGCCTTCACGGCTCGATCCGCGGCATCGGTCGCGGCCTCGCCGTTCCCGTCGGAGGCGCCGAGACGCTCGAACGCCTCGGCCAGCTGGCGGACCCCCTCGACGAGCAGGCTCGCCATCGCCGCGACCGTCGGATCCGGCGGCATCGCCATGAGCTCGGACTCGCGAACGGCGTCCTTCGCTCCGTTGATGACCGCGTCGAGCCGACCCGACATCACGAACAGATCCTCGGCCCCGATCGGCGTGATGAACGCCGCCTTGAGCTGGGCCCGGAGCTCCTTCTTGACCTGGTCGGCCCGGTGCTCGGCGTCCCGGATCCGATCGCTGGCCGACGCATCCCCGCCCGCCCATTCGACCAGCGCGGCCATCCCCTCGATCGTCACCGCGGCCTGCGCCCGCAGCGTCCCCAGCACATCGGGATCCTTCGGCAGGAACCAGCTCATCGTGCGCGGCATCGGATCGACCTCACGGTAGCGATTTCCAGATCGGCAGCGCCACTGCGGCGATGATCGCCGCCGCCGGCATCGTCGTGACCCAGGCGACGGCGATCGACCGGACCACCTCCCAGCTGATGTGCCGCCAGCGCGAGCGGCCGACCCCGATCCCGACGATCGAGCTCGAGACGACCTGGGTCGTGCTCACCGGTGCGCCGATCAGCGACGCTGCGAAGATGACGCTGGCGGACGACGACTGGCTGACGAGACCGTCCAGACTCCGGATCGGGAAGATCCGCCGCCCCACGGTCTTGATGATCCCCCAGCCGCCGAGTGCCGTCCCGAGGGTCAGCGAGATCGAGGCGCCCAGGACGACCGGGAGTGGGACGGTCAGGCTGGTGGCGTTGCCGCTGGCCACGAGCAGACCGGCGACGATCCCGACGGTCTTCTGCGCATCGTTCGACCCGTGGCTGAAGGCCAGGAACGCGGAGGTCGCCCACTGGACGCTCCGGACCGGGCGCCGGAGCCGTGAGGACGCCCGGCGGGTCGCCCGGAGCAGGATCCGTTCGACGACGTAGGCGACCGCGAACCCAAGGCTGGTCGCCACCAGGAGTCCGACGAGGACCCCGAGGACCCCGTAGAGATGGCCGTCCTGGACCGGCCCGAGGTTGATGGATCCCGGTCCCGTGTCGAGGAGGGCGGCACCGACCAGCCCACCGACCAGGGCGTGGCTCGAGCTCGACGGCAGGTTCCGCCGCCAGGTGAACGTGTTCCACACCACGGCTCCGGTCAGCCCGGCCCCGATGACCGGCACACCGTGCGACGGGTCGACGGTGACGAGCTTGCCGACCGTGTTCGCGACCGCCGCGCCGAACATAAGCGGGCCGAGGAGGTTGAAGACCGACGCCATCGCCACCGCAGGCAGCGGCCGCGCGACCCGGGTGGCGACCAGGGTCGCGATCGAGTTGGCCGCGTCGTGGAACCCGTTGGTGAGGGCGAACGCGAACGCCATCAGGATCGCCAGGACGAGACTGAAGTCGGCCGTCATCGCTCACCGGGCTGGGTCCCATGTGGCCGACGTGGGTGTGCGGTCGGTCGCCTCGATGATAGTCGTCGGGCCGGCGGGCGGCCGGTCGGTCAGACGGCCTTGACCGCGCTGACCAGGGCCGCCAGGCCGTCCTTCGCGTCGGCGAAGAGCATGCCCGTCTTCGGGTCGGCGTAGAGCTCGTTGTCGATCCCGGCGTAGCCGCGACCCATCGAGCGCTTGATGACCACGATCGACTTGGCATGGTCGACATCGAGGATCGGCATGCCCGAGACCGGGGATCCGGGACGCCGGGCGGCCGGGTTGGTCACGTCGTTGGCGCCGATGACCAGGGCGACGTCGCAGCGATCGAACTCCGGGTTGATCTCGTCCATCTCCTTGAGCTGCGGGTACGGCACGTTCGCCTCGGCCAGGAGGACGTTCATGTGCCCCGGCATCCGACCGGCGACGGGGTGGATGGCGTACTTGACGTCGACCCCGCGGGCCTCGAGCAGCTCCGCCAGCTCACGGACCTGGTGCTGCGCCTGCGCCACGGCCAGCCCGTAGCCCGGGACGATGATCACGTGCTGGGCATAGGCGAGCTGGATCGCCACATCGTCGGCCGAGATCTCGCGGACCGAGCCGCCGGGGCCGCCGACGGCCGTCTGCGTCCCCTCGCCGCCACCGAAGCCACCGGCGATGATGTTGATCACGGATCGGTTCATCGCGTCGGCCATCAGCTTGGTCAGGATCCCGCCCGAGGCCCCGACCAGGGCGCCCGAGATGATCAGCACCGGGTTCCCGATCACGAACCCGGCCATCGCCGCCGCCGTCCCCGTGAACGAGTTCAGCAGGCTGATGACGACCGGCATGTCGGCCCCACCGATCGGCAGGACCATCGTGATCCCGAAGACGAGACCGGAGGCCACGACGACCGCGAGGATCGCCAGCGTCGCGCTGCTGGACAGGGCCACGGCCCCGGCGGCCCCGAGGATGAGGGCCAGGGTTCCCAGCACGGCGATGCCGGCCAGCGCGTAGGTGACGATCCGGCCGCCCGGGACCATGATCGGCTTGCCCGCGATCAGTCCCTGGAGCTTGCCGCCGGCGATCAGCGAGCCGGTGAACGTGACCGACCCGATGACCGCACCGAGGACGACGAAGATCGTCGTCGACAGGGTCGCCTCGGGGGTGCCCGCGATCTTCAGGAAGTCATCGATCGCGACGAGCGCCGCGGCGCCGCCGCCGACGGCGTTGAATAGCGACACCAGCTGCGGCATCGCGGTCATCTTCACGGACCGGGCCATGTACAGGCCCGCTCCGCCGCCGATGGCGAAGCCGACCAGGATGATCGCCCACGCGGTGACGCTCAGACCGCCCGGCCGGAGGATAAGCCAGAGCAGCGTCGCGACCACGGCGACGGTCATGCCGCTGGCGCTCAGCCGGTTGCCGTTCCGGGCCGTGGCCGGCGAGTTCATCTGGTGGAGACCCAGGACGAAGCAGGTCGCCCCGGCTAACCAGGCCAGATAGACGATGGTGTAGATCCACACCTGTGACATCGGCGCGCTCCTCGACTAGGTGCCGGAGGCGCCGGGGGCGCCTTCGGACCCGGCCTTCGCGGCCGCAGGCTTCTTCCGGAACATCTGGAGCATCC
>JADGQI010000071.1 GCA_017881905.1 Chloroflexota bacterium | reverse complement strand
CGTTCCGCCATGAGCGCTTCGCCGACTACAAGGCCACCCGGCAGCGGATGCCCGACGACCTTCGGGACCAGTTCCCCAAGGTCCGCGAGGTCGTCAAGGCCCTCCGGATCCCCGTCTACGAGCTCGCTGGCTACGAGGCGGACGACGTCATCGGGACGCTCACCGTCCAGGCGGAGCGTGAGGACCTGGACACGACGATCGTGACCGGCGACCTCGACATGCTCCAGCTCGTGACCGACCGGACCCGGCTGATGACCACCCGCTCGGGTGTCCAGAACACGATCATCTACGACCCGCCCCGGGTCCTCGAGCGGTACGGACTGATCCCATCCCAGATGATCGACTTCAAGGCGCTCAAGGGCGACTCGACCGACAACATCCCGGGCGTGCCCGGGGTGGGGGACAAGACCGCCGCCCAGCTGATCCAGACCTTCGGCAGCCTCGAGGGCCTGTTCGACCGGATCGACGAGGTGCCGCGCGAGAAGCTCCGCTCGGCGCTGATCGAGGCCAAGGACCGCGTCCTGGAGTCCCGCGAGCTCATGACGATCGTCCGCGACCTCCCCGTCGAGCTCGACCGGGAGGCTGCCCGTCTCGGCGACTACGACCGCGAAGGCGTCATCCGCCTGTTCCGCGAGTACGAGTTCCGTACCCTCATCGAGCGTCTGCCGGCGCTCACCGGGGAGCGTGCCGACGAGACCGTCGAGGCACTCAGGACCGCGGACGCGGGCGAGCCGATCCGGGCCGCCCAGGTCGCCGGCCGGCCGACCGGCTGGGGTCCGGCGCCCGCCGGCGGATCGCGCGGCGGTTCCGGGTCTGCGACCGGATCGCTCGTCGGTGAGGGGAGCGGCCTCCAGCTGTCGCTGGATTTCGCCGCGATGGACCCCGCGTCGGTCGGCACGGGCGGCCCGGGCTGGGCACCGGTGTCCCGCGGCGCCAGAGGCCCGGTGGAACCCGCCGCGGATCTGCCGAGCTCGTTGGCGGCGGCCATCGCGGACCCGGCGGGCCGGATCGAGCTCGTGACGGGCGACGCCATCGACGCCATCGAACCGTGGCTGGCGACCCATCCGGCCGTCGGCGCCGCCCTCGTCAGCGACGATCCGCGGCCGCTCGCCGGGACGGCGATCTCGATGGCGGTCGCCGGACCCGACGGCCGGACCATCGCGGTCGAAGGGCCCGCGGACGCAGCGGTCCTGCGCGATCTCATCGCACGGCTCGGGGTCGGCCTCGTCGCGCACGAGGCGAAGCCGTTGCTCGTCGAGCAGTTCGCCGCAGGTGGTCGTGGGCCGGGGCTCCGCGTGGCGTTCGACACCCAGATCGCGGCGTACATCCTCAACGCCAGTCTGCGCAGCCAGACGATCGCGGACGTCGTGGCCGAGCAGCTCGACCTCATCCTGCCACCGGCCGCCGAGCTGCCGCCGTTCGCGCGCGCCGGCCTCGAGGCGCTGTCCGCGATCGCCACCCGCGACCCTCTGGCGACCGCCCTCGACCGTGAGAAGCTCGACCGCCTGTTCAACGAGATCGAGCTGCCGCTCATCCGCGTCCTGGCCCGGATGGAGGCGGTCGGGGTCGCCCTCGACCGCGATGCCCTGAGCCTGCTCGACATCGAATTCCGCGCCGAGATCGAGCGCCTCGAAGCCGAGATCTACGCCAGCGTCGGCCACGAGTTCAACCTCGGCAGCCCGAAGCAGCTCGAGCAGGTCCTGTTCACCGAGCTCGACCTGCCGAAGGGCAAGCGGACGAAGACCGGCTATTCGACCGACGCCTCCGTGCTCGAAGAGCTGCGGGCCGCCCACCCGATGGTCGAGGGGCTGCTCGAGTGGCGGACCTACACCAAGCTCCGCTCGACGTACGTCGAGGCCCTGCCGATGCTCATCGCGTCCGACGGTCGGTTGCACACCACGTTCCATCAGGCCGTCGCCGCCACGGGCCGCCTGTCGTCGTCCGACCCGAATCTCCAGAACATCCCGATCCGGACGCCGCTCGGGCGCCGCATCCGCCGGGCGTTCGTGGCGGGGGCTCCCGACGTGACGCTGGTCGCCGCGGACTACTCGCAGATCGAGCTGCGGATCCTCGCCCATGTCTCGGGCGACGAGCACCTCCGCGACGCCTTCGCCCGCGGGGCCGACATCCATCGGGAGACGGCCGCGCGAGTGCTCCACAAGGAACCCGAGGACGTCACGGCGGACGAGCGTTCGATGGCCAAGATGGTCAACTTCGGAATCGCCTACGGGATGAGCGACTTCGGCCTGTCCACGCGAGCGGGGATCCCGCGCAAGGAAGCGCAGGAGTTCATCAACACCTACTTCGCGACCTACTCCGGGATCAGCTACTACATGCTCCACATCAAGGAGCAGGCTCGGCAGCAGGGCTTCGTCACGACGCTCCTCGGCCGCAAGCGGCGGATCCCCGAGCTCGAGGCACGCAACCCGAGCCTGCGGGCGGCGGGGGAGCGGATGGCGATCAACATGCCTATCCAGGGCACGGCGGCCGACATCATCAAGATCGCGATGATCCGTCTCGCCGAGCGGCTCGAGGAGGGCGGCTTCCGGGCACGGCCGCTGCTCCAGGTCCATGACGAGCTCCTCCTCGAGGTGCCGCGCGACGAGGTCGAGCGGCTGGTGCCCGTCCTCCGCTCGACCATGGAGTCGGCGCTCGCGCTCGATGTGCCGCTGACCGTCGACGTAAAGGCCGGCGACGACTGGGAATCGATGGTCCCGTTGAGTCGCGCCGACGCCGTCGCGGCCGAGGCGGACGAGCCCGTCGAGGCGCCGATCGCCGGTGCCTGAGCTCCCGGAGGTCGAGACCGTCGCGCGGGACCTCCGGCCGCGCCTCGTCGGGGCGACGATCGTCGGCGCGCGCACGACGTGGGCGCGAACGCTCCGTACCCACACTCCCGAAGCGTTCGCGGCGGACGTGGTCGGCCGACGCGTCGAGGCGGTCGGCAGACGCGCGAAGCTTCTCGTCATCGACCTGTCCGGCGATGCGGCCCTCACGATCCACCTCAAGATGACGGGTCAGCTGTTCATCGTTCCCGGCGTCGTCCCCGTGGATCCGTACGTCCGCCTCGTCCTCGAGCTCGATGACGGGCGCGAGCTGCGGTTCCGCGACATCCGCAAGTTCGGCAAGATCGGTCTCTATCCGCGCGATCCCGCGACCGGCGAGCTCGTCACCGAGCCCGGCGGCGCCCTGGTGTTCGGCGGGCACGGACCCGAACCGCTCGATGACGCGTTCACCCTCCGCGCCTTCCGGGCCCGGATCCGACGCCGGAAGGGCCGACTGAAGCCACTCCTGCTCGATCAGGCCTTCGTGGCCGGTATCGGCAACATCTATGCCGACGAAGCGCTGTGGGTCGCCCGCCTCCATCCGCTCCGGTCCGCGTCGTCCCTCCATCCGGCCGACGAGCGGCGGCTGTACGAGGCGATCCGGTCGATCCTGGCCGAGGCCGTCGAGCGGCGGGGCTCGTCGATCGACGACTACACCGCGCCCGACGGCGACGGCGAGATGCAGGATCGGCTCGAGGTCTACCAGCGGACCGGCGAGCCGTGCCCGCGCTGCGGGCGGCCGATCCGACGGATCGTCATCGGGGCACGAGCGACCCACTTCTGTTCGTGGTGCCAGCGGCTGTCGGCGGCGGATCGCAAGAGCGCCCGGGCGATCCTCCGGACGATCGCCGGTGGAGCGGACGGTCCGGCGGTCCGCGCCGGCGGGCGATGGACCGAGCTGGCGGGCGACGGCGCGATCGGTCGGACGCCGGCGGAGGCGGCGCGCGCGGACCAGCGGGCCCGGACCGAGCGGACGAAACGAGCCGCCGCGGGACGCCGGGCGGCAGCACGCGCGGCGATGTCGTCGACGCCGACGGCCGAGGACGTCGACCCCGAACGGGCTCGGCGGTGAGCCTCCTGCGGTTCGAACGGGTCGTCCGCGAGATCGGCACGTTCATCATCCTCGACGAGGTCAGCGTGGCCGTGGCGGCGGGGGATCGGATCGGCCTGGTCGGCCCGAACGGAGCCGGCAAGACGACCCTCCTCCGGATCGGAGCGGGACTCGACGAGCCGGATCGCGGCACCGTCAGCCGCAAACGTGGCCTGTCGCTCGGTCTCCTGTCGCAGGAGGCGCATTTCGACACGGCGTTCATGGCCTCGCCCGACCTCCGGACCGCCGTCCGGACGGGCGCGGCGCACCTCG
>JADGQI010000070.1 GCA_017881905.1 Chloroflexota bacterium | reverse complement strand
GTCCGCTCGGCCGGCGTGGTCGGTCGACCACCGACGTCCTGGGCCGCCTTCGGACCGGGCTCGCCGTAGGTCGGGAAGCCGTAGAAGCACGGCTCGTCCATCCAGATCCAGACCGGGAAGCGATCGGGGGCGAAGTCCTCCGGCCGGGGACAGGCGAAATACGTGACCTGCTCGCGGGTGATCGTCAGCGGCAGGTGCCGGCCGAACGACGCGAGCAGGTCGTTGGTCCAGGCATCGGCGGCCACGACGACCCGACCGGCGCGGTAGGCCGTGCCGTCGGCGACGATCACCTCGATGTCGCCCCCGCCGGCGTCGCGCAGGCCGGTGACCGGGGTCCGGTCGAGCAGCGTGGCCCGATGCTCGCGGGCGAGCCGCTGGTGGGCCGCGTTCCCCCGGTTCGGGTCGGCCAGGCCGCCCTCCGCCTGGAATAGCCCGTGATGCTCCTCCGACAGATGCCATTGCGGCCAGCGCCGCATGATCTCGGGCGCGTCGAGGTGCTCGAACGGGACACCCTCGGCGGTCATGCTCTCGATGTAGTCGGACAGCGGGATCGCGGCGTCGCGCGGCGCGACATCGAGGCCGCCGGTCCGGGTGACGACCTGGACGCCGGCCTCGGCCTCGACCTCGGCCCAGGCGGCGTAGGCGCGTCGCGCGAGCCGGACGTACTCGCGCCGGTGGTAGGAGAGCCGGATGATCCGGCTGTGGTCCTGGCTCGCCCCATTTACGTGACCGAGCTCGAACTGCTCGAGACCGAGCACGCCCGCACCGAGCCGGCGGCTCAGCCAGTACGCCGCGCCGCTGCCGATCCCGCCCAGGCCGACCACGATCGCGTCCCAGTCGCGTCGGGGCGTCACGTGGCCATCCGCCGAACGTCGATCGGCTGCCGGCGGACCGGCCGCAACGATGAGGGGATGGGCAAGGAAGACCTCCGATCGGTCGTAGTATCGACGGCGGTGGAGCGGGACGAGGGTGAAGTGCGAGGAGCGGGACGTGGGCGGATCGGCAGCAGCTCGTCGGGCGGGACGGTGAGCCCGGTCGCGACCGTCGGGATCGTCGCCATCATCGCCTACGTCCTGGGCTGCGCCGGGCTGTATCACCGGTTGACGCGGATCCCGAAGGACTCGCGGATGTTCCGATCGACCAATACGCCCGCCGCGTTCCACGCTCCCCCGGTCGAGACCGAGCCCTACCTGGTCCCCCGCTACGAGACGGTCTCGTTCGCCGACCGGACGGCGCGGATCACGATCGCCGGCTGGTGGATCCCGGTCGAGGGCGACCCGTCGGCCCCGGCCGTGGTCGCCGTGCACGGCTACACCGCCTGCCGGCGCGACGAGCGGATCCTCCTGGCGGCCGGGATGCTCCATCGCCACGGCTTCGCCGTCCTCGCGATCGACCTGCGCAACCACGGCGACTCGGGCCGGACGGGAGGCCGCCACACCGGCGGGATCCGCGAGGCCGACGACGTCCTCGGAGCGTGGGACTGGCTGGTCAAGGTCCGCGGCCTGTCGCCGGATCGGATCGGCCTGTTCGGCATCTCGCTCGGTGCGGCGAGCGTGCTCATCGCGGCCGGGGACGAGCCCGGGGTCGCAGCCGTGTGGGCCGACTCATCGTACGGGGACCTCGACGAGGCCTCCCGGGCCGAGGCGGATCGCGCCCACCTGCCCGCGATCCTGATGCCGGGCGGTCACGCGGCGGCGCGGATCCTGGACGGGCCCGGGCTCCGCAGCAAGAGCCCGCTGCTGGCGATGGGCCGCCTGGGTCGTCGCGCGGTGTACATCACCCACGGGACGCTCGACTCGAGGCTGGATGTCCACTTCGCCGACGAGCTCATCGCCGCGGGCCTCGCGGCCGGGTCGACCGGAGGGTCGTGGATCGTCGAGGGCTCCGAACACGCCGATGCGATCGTCGATCACCCGGCGGAGTACGAGCATCGCCTCACCGACTTCTTCGAGCGCTACCTCGGCTCCGACGATCCGGCCGCATCGACCGGATCCACCGCCTCGTAGCTCGACCCTCGGAGCCGGGCGACCCGCTCGAGCGCCAGCTGGCTCAGGGCGTCCGGGATCTCCCCGCGGTCGACCATCGCCATCACCTCGGTGAACGGGACGCGACGGACGCGGAGGTCCTCGGTCGGGTCCGGCTCCGCCGTCCCCTGGGTCAGCCCGGTGGCCAGATACATAAAGCCGATCTCGTCGGAGATCGAGTTGGGGATCTCGAGCCCGCCGATCTCTCGCCAGGTCGACGCCTCGACCCCGGTCTCCTCGCGAAGCTCGCGCCGGGCGCCTTCGAGCGGGTCCTCTCCCTCGGGGACGCCGCCCTCGGGGATCTCCCAGGAGTAGTGGCCCATCGTGTAGCGGAACTGCCCCACCAGGACGACCCGGTCCTCGTCATCGATGGCGACGATCCCGACGGCGCGCCCTCGGAAGTGGACCACCCCGTAGATCCCCGGCTGACCGTCCGGGCGGGTGACCTCGTCGTGGTGGACCTCGATCCAAGGGTTCTCGTAGGCGAGCCGTCTCGAGTGGCGGCGCCACGGGTTGTCGTTCGCGGCGACCGGCTCGGGCGCTGCGCTCCGGCTGGAGGGAGTCGGCTCGGGGTCGGGCATCCGGCTGATGGTAGCCGGGCGTGGGCGGGGTCGGGTCGCGCGCCGGTGGCTAGACTCGCGGTCATGCCCGACGACCACGGCCCGCAGGACGATCCCCGGCGCGCCTCTCAGCCCCGCTACGAGGTCGACGTCCGCCTCGACCTCCGCGTCCCGGTGGACGACGGCCTCGAGCTGAGTCTCAACGCCTGGCTCCCGGTGCCCCGCGCTGAGGCACCTGACGAGCGGTTCCCGGCGATCCTCGAGATCCTGCCGTACCGCAAGGATGACTGGCATCGCTCGGGCGACGAGCGTCGCGGTCGATGGCTCGCGGCCCGAGGGTTCGCCCTCTGCCGGCTCGATGTGCGCGGCACGGGGAGCAGCCCGGGGGTCGCCGAGGACGAGTACACCGAACGCGAGACCCGTGACGGGTTCCAGACCGTCGAGTGGCTTGCGGCGCAGGCGTGGTGCGACGGGAACGTCGGGATGTGGGGGATCTCGTACGGCGGTTTCGCGGCGATCCAGGTCGCCAAGCTCCGACCACCGCACCTCCGCGCGATCGTCCCGATGTACGCGACGGACGACCGCTACACCGACGACATCCATTACATCGGCGGGTGCGTGACGGTCAGTGAGCTCAGCCAGTACGCCATCAGCATGGTCGGGATGAACGCGCTGCCCGCGCGTCCGTTGTTCCGCGGCGAGGCGTGGCTCGAGGAGTGGCGCGATCGGCTCGACCGGACGCCGATCTGGCTGTTCGAGTGGCTTCGCCAGCAGCATGACGGTCCGTACTGGCGGCGGGGTTCGCTGGCGCCGGACTACGACGCCATCGAGGCGGCGATCTTCCTCATCGGGGGCTGGATGGACGAGTACGTCGACCCGGCCCTGCGGATGCTCGAACGCTGCGTCCGCGCGCCGCGCAAGGCGCTGATCGGGAACTGGGTCCACGACTTCCCCGACGACGCCTACCCCGGACCGAACCTGGACTGGATGCACGAGCTCGTCCGGTTCTTCGACCACTGGTTGAAGCGGATCGACAACGGCGTGATGGACGAGCCGATCCTGACCTACTTCCAGCGCGAGTACGCCCCGCCCGAGCCGTTCCCGACGAGCTGGCCCGGTAGCTGGCGGAGCGAGCCGTCATACCCGCCCCCCGGGGCGTCCGAGCGGAGCCTGTGGCTCGACGCCGGCGAGGCGCCCCTGTCCGGCCGACTGGTGCTGGCCGCACCCGCGCTGCCCGCGACCGCCACGACCGGTGCCGACGACCGGATGGATCGCTTCCCGCACCGCGCGACGACCGGGACCCGGACCTCGCTGTCGTGGGGCGCGGGGGCGCCGCCCAACGGTCTCGCGCGCGATCTCCGCCTCGACGACGCCCTCATCCCGTCCTACACCAGCGGACCGCTCGATGAGCCCATCGAGGTCCTGGGCTTTGCGGTCGCCGAGCTCACGGTCTCGGCGACGATGCCGGTCGCCACGGTCGTCCTCCGGCTGGCCGACATGGCGCCGGATGGGTCGGTCGCCCAGGTCACCGCCGGCATGCTCAACCTCACGCACCGCGACTCCCACCGCTCCCCCAGCCCACTCGAGCCAGGACGGCACTACCGCGTCCGGGTGCCGCTCCGCGCGGCCGGCTATCGCTTCGCGCCCGGTCATCGGATCCGCCTGTCGGTCGCGTCCAATGCCTGGCCCGTCGTCTGGCCGTCCCCGTTCCCCGGCGAGCTGACGATCCACCGGGACGGGTCAAGGCTCATCCTGCCGACGGTCCCGACGGGACCCGGCTCGCGACCGAGCCCGGTGTTCAAGACGACGCCGGCAGGGTTCGATGAGATCGGCGAGAACGACGGCGAGCCGCCGGTCTGGCGGATCGTCGAGGACGTGATCGCCGGGACGCTGACCGTCTCGACGGACGATGCCGGCTCGTCCACGCTGCCGGATGGGACCGTGGTGTTCGCCGGCGAGGAGCTCGTGATGACCGCCTCGGACGCGGATCCGGCCCATGCCCGACTGGACAACAGCGTCCGCTATCGGCTCGATCAGGACGGGCGCCGGATCGATGTCCGGGCCGGCGGGACGACGACCTCCACGGAGGAGGCGTTCCGGATGGTCGTCCACCTCGAGGTCGACCTCGACGGGGACCCCATCTTCCGGCGAGACTGGGACGAGACCATCCCGAGGAGGCTCGTGTGACCGTCAGGATCTCCGTCCGCGCCGCCAGCTTCACCGAGTCGGTCATCCGCGAGATGAACCGGCTGGCCCTCGAGGCCGGGGCGGTCAGCCTGGCCCAGGGCTACCCGGACTTCGAGAGCCCGGTCGACCTACGGACCGCGGCGATCAACGCCCTCCACCAGGACGTCAGCCAGTACGCCATCACCTGGGGAGCGCGGCCCCTCCGAGCCGCGATCGCCGCGCGCGTGACCCGCTCCCACCCGACCTGGCCGGTCGACCCGGAGACCCAGGTCACCGTGACCTGCGGCGCGACCGAGGCGATGATCGCCGCGATGCTCGGCGTGGTCGACCCCGGCGATGAGGTCGTGCTGTTCGAACCGTTCTACGAGAACTATGGCCCGGACGCGATCCTGACCGGGGCGACCCCTCGCTACGTCACGCTCCACGAGCCCGACTGGTCGATCGACCCGGACGAGCTGCGCGCGGCGTTCACGGCGCGGACCCGGGCGATCGTCATCAACTCGCCGCACAACCCGACGGGCAAGGTCTTCTCGCGCGAGGAGCTCGAGCTGATCGCCGGACTCTGCATCGAGCACGATGCGGTGGCGATCACCGACGACATCTACCAGCACATCGTGTACGAGGGCGAGCACATCCCGCTGGCGACCCTGCCGGGCATGGCCGACCGCACAATCGCGATCGACTCGCTGTCGAAGACGTACTCGGTGACCGGCTGGCGGATCGGCTGGGCGATCGCCAGCCCGGAGTTGTCGATCGGCATCCGCCGGGTCCATGACTTCCTGACCGTCGGCGCCGCGGCCCCGCTCCAGGCGGCGGCGGTCGTGGCTCTCCAGTTCCCCGACAGCTACTACGACAAGCTGCTGCACGACTATCGGGGGCGCCGCGACCGGATCCTCCCTGCGCTCGAGTCCGCCGGCTTCCGGGTCCATCGACCCGCAGGCGCGTATTACGTCATGACCGACATCCGCGACCTCACCGACGAGGACGACGTGACCTTCGCCCGGCGGCTGATCGCCGATCCCGGGGTCGCGGCCGTGCCGGGCTCGTCGTTCTTCTCGGATCCGGCGCTCGGCCGGACCAAGCTCCGGTTCGCCTTCCCGAAGAAGCACGACACGCTCGATGACGCCGCGGAGCGCCTGGCCCGGATCCGGCGGCCCTAGGCGACGACGAGCCCGCGGGCGATGTTCGCGGCGATGAGCAGGACGATGCCGTAGCCGACCAGGCTCAGGACGGCCGTCGCCCGGATCGAGACCCGGTGGTGGAGGAGGGATCCCGCGGTCGAGATCAGGAGCTGCCAGCCCAGCGAAGCCAGCGCAGCGCCGAGGACGAACAGGACCTTCTCGCCGGATCCGATCCCGACGGTCGGCAGACCGAGGATCAGCGCGGCGAAGTAGATGATCGTGGCCGGATTGACGATCGTCAGCGCCACGAACTGGAGGTAGGTGCGACGGGGCGTCGTCTCATCGAGCCGTTCCAGGTGCGGGTCCCCCGGCGTCGTCCGGGCGCGCGCTCGCGCGTCGACGATCCCCTTCACGGCGATGACCACGAGGACCGCCACGGACAGCCAGCGGAGGGGCACCTGGACGGGTCCGATGAGGCTGGCCAGGGCGGCTCCGAACAGCGCCGCCAGGGTGGCGTAGGTCAGGTCGGCGGTCGCGGCGCCGGCGCCGGCGGCCCAGCCGTAGATGCGCCCGCGACGGATCGCCGTCTCCACGATGAGGATCGCGATCGCCCCGAATGGGACGGCGACGCCCAGTCCGGCGGCCACGCCGGCGAGGAAGGCCGTGCCCAGGGTCGGCTCGGTCAGCGGATGCCGGCGCCGAACCCGGCCAGGACGCCCTCGATCGCCTGCCGGGCCGACTCGGTCTCGTAGTCCAGCAGCGGGTGCGGGTCGATCGGATGCTCGGTCAGTCGACCCTCGATCCGCGAGTACAGGACCGGATAGACGGCCCCGGTCCCGTCGGCCTCGAGGGTGATCGCCAGCGCGTCCGGACCCGAATCGTCGGTGTCGTCGACGAACGGGGCGAGCGGGACGATCCCGTCGTCTCGGATCCCGGCGCCCGGGTCGAACGCGACGACCCTGGCGAGGTAGGCCTTCTGGTTCCAGACCTCGGGTCCGCGGGTCAGCTCGGCCGCGACGAAGCCCGCCAGGTCGGCCGACGGGATCGACGGTCGGGCCGGCTCGATCCCGAACCTCGTCCGGGCGACGTGAGCAGCCAGGCAGCGGGCGTTGTAGCGGGCCCCGTGGACGGCCCCCGAGTTCGACGGGATGCCGTGCTTGCGCAACCCCTTCGAACCCTGGCCGATCGTCCCGGCGAAGAAGATCCCGGGGACCGAGGCGCTCTCCCAATACGGGGTCTGAGCGGGCAGGCGGCTCTGCCCGAACGTCGCGACACCCAGGTCCGGGAGGTCGAGCAGCGGGGTGACGAAGCCGGTCGCGGCGATCACCTCGTCGACCTCGAACGCGGCCGCCGGACCGCCATCGGACGGTCGTGTCCGGACGATGAAGCCGGAGCCGTCCGGGCCACGCTCGATCGCGTCGATCGACGCGTCGAGGACGGCCACCCCGCCGCCGAGCGCATGGTCCTCGTAGGGCTGGACGTAGCGGGCGCGGATCCCGACCAGCGAGTGCGTGTTGACCGACAGCTTGGCCGGGCTCGGCGAGGCGACGATGATCCGGCGCGCCCAGGGCAGGAGCCCGGACGCCAGCTCGAACCCGGAGTTCTGCTTGCCGATGATGAACACCCGCCGGTCCGCGTAGGTCTCGACCGGACGGGTGTCGGCATAGTGGGCCGCCAGCTCCATCCCGGGCGAATCGGGCCGCCACGGCTCGGCGACCCCGACGGCCAGGACGAGGGTCCCGGTCGTGTACAGGCCGTCGGACGTGGTCAGCTCGAACCGTCCATCGTCGAGCCGCCGGGTCCCCTCCCACCGACAGCCGAACCGGATGGCGATCCCGGTCCGACCGGCGAACGTCTCGAGCGACGCCTGCATCTCGGGCCGCGACGGGAAATACGAGCTCCCGTCCATGAGGCCGGCCTGGATCGCGCGGTCCGCGTCGTCGTCGGGGACCAGGCTGTTCCAGTCGTACCGCTCGTACCCGCGGCTGACTCGCTCGGTCGGGGCGTACGGCTTGGTCCACGACAGCAGCCGCTGGAAGAACGGCCAGCGGCGGAACATCCCGCCCGGCGCGTCGTCGGCCGAGATGACCGCATGGGCGACGCCCGACCGGCGCAGCGAATACGAGACCTGCAGTGCACCCGGGCCGCTGCCGACGACGACGACCGGGTAGTCGCCGGGCGGGAACGGCCGCTCGCTCAGCTCCGCCATCGATTCGCGTTGCGGAGGCGCCGGGCGGACGCCTGGAGCATCCGATACATGACCCGCGGGTGTCCGACCAGGAAGGCCTCCACCGCCGGGCCAGCGAGGACCATGCAACGCAGCTGGCTGAGAGCCACGACGTCCGCGACCGGGGCCTCACCGAGGAGGATCGAGACCTCGCCGAAGAACTCGCCTCGGGAGATGGTCGCACGCTCCACGCCATCGACGCGGATCGAGCACGTCCCCTCGAGGATCACGTAGAACCCGGAACCGGTCAGGCCCTGGCGGAGGACGCGGTCCCCCTCCGCGAACCACTGTTCATCGAAGGTGTGCGCGACCGACTCGAGCTGAGGAGTGGTCAGGTCCGCGAACAGTGCGAAGCCGGCGATCGTGTCGACGATCGGATCCGTTCCCGCCATCGGTCGGCCTGCCTCACCGGGTCGCGTCGGGATGAACCCCGGGAGGGGGCTCCCACTTCCGGCCGCGTTCTGCCATCGTATACGACGATGAGCCTCACGTCGGAGCGCAGGACGCAGCTGCTCGGCACCGTCGGACTGTTCCGCGGGCTGGCGCCGGACGAGCTGGCCGCGGTCGCCGATCGCGCGGTCGAGGTCGACTTCGGCGAGGGCCGGACGATCGTCCGCCAGGGCGAGGTCGGGACGGGCTTCTTCATGATCTCGAGCGGGCTGGCGCGGGTCGTCCGTGACGGTGCGACGATCGCCGAGCTCGGTCCCGGCGACTTCTTCGGCGAGCTGTCACTGCTCGACGGCGAGCCGCGGATCGCCGCGGTGGTCACCCAGACGCCGACGACCTGCCTGGCGATCGCATCCTGGGACTTCGAGGCGCTCCTCGAGGCGCAGCCACACCTGGCGATCCTCCTGCTCAAGGGCGTCGCCCGACGACTTCGCGCGGTGAGCGAAGAACACCATCACTGACCCGGGCCTCAGCGGAGCCAGGATGACGACGGATCGACCGAGTCCGACCGGGACGGTCACCTTCCTGTTCAGCGACATCGAGGGTTCGAGCCGACTCGAGCGGGAGGTCGGCACGGACGCCTATGCCGCCATCCTGGCCCGACACCGGGCCATCCTGAGGTCGGCGTTCGAGGGGCAAGGCGGCGACGAGCAGGGCACCGAAGGCGACTCGTTCTTCGTGGTCTTCCCGTCCGCGACGTCGGGGGTCCGGGCGGCGGTCGACGCGCAACGCGGTCTGTCGGACGAGGCCTGGCCGGACGGCCGGACCGTCCGGGTCAGGATCGGGGTCCACACCGGTGAGGCCTCACACAGTGCGGAAGGCTACGTCGGCATCGACATCAACCGGACCGCCCGGATCGCCGCTGCCGGTCACGGCGGGCAGGTCCTCGTCTCCGAGGCGTCCCGCAGGCTGATCGGCGACGTGCTTCCGTCGGGCGTCACCTGGCGCGAGCTCGGTTCGTACCGCCTCCGGGACTTCCCCGAGCCCGAGCGGCTGAACCAGCTCGTCATCGACGGGCTCCCGAACGACTTCCCCGCCCTGCGGACGGTCGATGCCCGACCGAACAACCTGCCGACCACGGTCACCACGTTCGTGGGGCGAGAGCGCGAGCTGGCGGAGGCTCGGCGTCTGCTCGGGACCGCGCGGCTGCTGACGATCACGGGTCCCGGTGGGACCGGCAAGACCCGGTTCGCGCTCGAGCTGGCGGCGGCGGTCGGCCCTGAACATCCCGATGGGACCTTCTTCGTCCCGTTCGAGCCGGTCGACGACCCGCGCCTCGTGCCGGGTACCATCGCCCGGGCGGTCGGGATCATCGAGAACGGGTCGCGGCCACCCCTCGATCAGCTCATCGAGCTGCTGGCCAAGCAGCGGGTGATGCTGGTCCTCGACAATTTCGAACGGCTGACCGGGGCGGCGCCCGTCGTCGCCGACCTGCTCCGGGCGGGTCCCGGGCTGCGGATCCTGGTCACCAGCCGGGCCGTCCTCCACGTGTCGGGCGAGCAGGAGTTCCCGCTCGACGGGCTCTCGTTCCCGTCGTGGGCCCGCGACCTGACGCCCAGCGAACGCACGGGCCGGGCCGGGATGGACGCCGGGGCGATCGAACCGGGACGCCTGCTCGACTACGCCGCGGTCCGGCTGTTCGTGGAGCGAGCGATGGCCGCCCGACCCAGCTTCCGACTCGATCCGTCGAATGCGCGGTCGATCGCCCGGATCTGCGCCCGGCTGGACGGGATGCCGCTGGCCATCGAGCTCACCGCCGTGCGCGTCCGGTTGCTCTCACCCGACGCGATCCTGACCCGGCTGGAGCGCCAGTTCGAGCTCGACGCCTCGGGCGCACGCGATGTCCCGGAACGCCAACGGACCCTGCGCGGAGCGATCGCCTGGAGCTACGACCTCCTCGACGAGCCCAGCCGTCGATTGCTCGAACGGATGGCGATCTTCGTCGGCGGCTGCGACCTCGACACCGCCGAGCGCGTGTGCGGCCCATCGAGCGAGCTCGGGCGGGACCTGTTCGACGGGGTCTCCGACCTGTCCGACCAGAGTCTGATCCGCCGCTCCGAGGACGACGGCGACGTCCGCTTCACCATGCCGGAGACGATCCGTGCCTTCGCCCTCGAACGCCTGGCGGCCCGCGGCGAGGCCGACGACCTGCGGCGCCGCCACGCGATGGCGTACCTGGACCTCGCGCGGACCGCCGCCCCCGAGCTGTCCGGCCAGGACCAGAAGCGTTGGCTCGAGCGACTGGAGCGGGAGCACGACAACTTCCGGGCGGCGCTCGCCTGGGCGGTCGCCATCCCGGACCCGCCGACCGCCCTCGGGCTCGCCTTCTCGCTCTGGCGGTTCTGGCAGAAGCGCGGACACTTCCAGGAGGCTCGCCGCCGGCTGGACGATCTTGCCGGCCGACCGTGGGTCGACGACGACCCGGCCGCGCATGCCCGGGTGCTCGAGGCCCTGGGCGGGATCGCCTACTGGCAGGGCGACTTCGCGGCGGCGATCCCGGCCTACCGGGCCGCGCTCGAGATCTGGCGGTCGATCGGCGATCGACCCGAGATCGCGAACGCCCTGTACAACCTGGCGTTCACCTACAACATCGATGCCGATCTGAACGAGCACGCGCCGTCGCTCGACATGCGCTACGGCGGGCCGTTGCTCGAAGAGGCGCTCCAGATCTACCGGGAGCTCGACGATCAGCGTGGGATCGGCAACGTCCTGTGGGCGCTCGGTGGTGCCGAGATGTTCGGCGGTCAGCCGAAGGCGGCCCTGACCATCTTCGAGGAAGCCCGGTCGGCATTCAAGTCCGTGGGCGATCGGACGATGGAGGCCTGGGCGCTCCACATGATGGGCGTATCCGACGTCCTGACCGAAGACTTCGCCGCCGCCGACGAGAGCTTCCGTCATGCGCTCCGCCATTTCGCGGAGGCCGGCGACATCACCGGCCAGGCGCTGATCGTCGACGACTTCGCGACGCTGGCCCTCGCCTCCGGCGACAAGGAGCGGGGGATCCGTCTGTGGGGGGCCGCCCGGCGGATCCAGCAGACGCTCGGCACCGGGCTCGTCCAGGCGCAGATCAACTCGTCCGGCACGGCCTGGATCGAGCCGGGTCCCGACGATGCGACTCCTGAGCGTCGTGCCGAGCTCGAGGAGGAGGGTCGCTCATGGACGCTCGAGGAAGCCCTGGCGTACGCGACCGACGACGTGGTCCCGAGCGCGGGGTGAGCCCACGACCGGCGGCCGAGCCGGTTCGGAGGACGTCGTTCCGTCGGCGGCTGGGCCGCGCGGTAGACTGGGCGTCCGATGACCACTGAGGCGACGCCGGCCCGCGACAAGACCGCGATCCCCAAGAATCCCGGGCGTCGCGAGCTCGGGATGAAGGCGACCCTCCTGTTCCCGGACCGGGACATCGTCGACCGCTTCTACGTGCCGCTGATCTACACGGCCTGCCGGACCTGCTACTCGGAGCTGGAGCCCGACGAGATCTTCCGACGCGCGGTCGACGGTCGGATCGACCCCGCCAAGCAGCAGAAGCTGATCCAGGGCGTGATCGAGTCGGGTCACGGGTCGACCATCGAGCACATCGTGTTCACCTTCGGGATCAGCGGCGTCTCGCGGACCCTGTCCCACCAGCTCGTGCGCCACCGGGCGGGCGTCGCGTTCGACCAGCAGAGCCAGCGCTATGTCACGTTCAAGGGCGCGTCGACGATGCTGCCGACATCGCTGGCCGAGGCGGACCCGACGCTCCGCGAGCGCTACGAGGATCAGATCGCGGGTTCGCTCGAGCTGTACGGCGAGATGGTCGCGGCCGGGATCCCGGGCGAAGACGCCCGGTTCGTCTTCCCCAACGCGACCCGGACCAACCTGGTGATGACCACCAACCTGCGTGCGCTCATCCACATGAGCGGGCTGCGCCTGTGCACGATGGCCCAATGGGAGATCCGCCGGCTGTTCCAGCTGATCCGCCACGAGATCTTCACGGTGTCGCCGTTCCTCGGCTCGTTCCTCGCCCCGAAATGCGTCGCGCTCGGCTACTGCGACGAGATGGGCAATCGCGACGAGCACTGCCCGATCCGGCCCCACAAGGACAACGTCCTCGGCGCCTGGGCCGACAAGGCGAAGGCCGCGCGGGCGGCCGGCCGCGAGCTGTCCGTCCGCTGAGGGGCCCGGCCGGTCCTGCAGGGTCGCGGCCGCCGGATCAGCGCTCGGCGCCGAGCTCCGCGACGAACCGGCGCAGGACCCGCGCCAGCCGGGGACCGGCGACCAGGCCCGCCTCGAGGACCTCCTCGTGGCTGAGCGGCTGGCCCGAGTATCCGGCCCCGAGGTTCGAGACGAGCGACACCCCGCAGACCTCGAGCCCGGCCCAGCGAGCGGCGATCGCCTCGAGCGCGGTCGACATGCCGACAGCGTCGGCGCCCATCGTCCGCAGCATCCGGACCTCGGCCGGGGTCTCGTACGTCGGCCCGAGGAGGGCCGCGTAGACGCCCTCGCGGTGGTCGACGGACTCGGCTGCGAAGGCCGCCCGGAGTCGCTCGCGCAGGCGCGCGCTCCAGACGTCGGTCAGGTCGGTGAACCGGGGCCCGATGTCGTCGGCGTTCGGTCCGAGCAGCGGCGTCCGACCGGTCAGGTTGAGGTGGTCGCTGATGATCATCAGCGTGCCGGGGCCGAAGGTCGGGTCGACCCCACCCGCCGCGTTGGTCAGGACGATCGTCCGCGCCCCCAGTCGGCCCAAGAGCAGGACCGGCTGGATGACCAGCCCGGGATCGTTGCCTTCGTAGAGGTGGAAACGACCCTGGAGCATCGCCACGGGAACCCCGTCGAGCCGGCCCAGGAGGAGTCGCCCCACATGGCCGGGCGCGGTCGCTGCCGGCCAGCCCGGCAGGTCCCCGAAGGGGATCGCGACCTCGTCGACGAGGCCGTCGACCAGCCCGCCGAGGCCGGATCCGAGGACGATCCCGACCTCCGGGACGAGGTCGGTCCTGGCCCGGACGGCCGCCTCGAGCGAGGCGAGGCGAGCCGGCTGGTCGATCGGCGGGATCGGGCGGGAGGGATCGAAGTCGGCCATGCCGCTGAGTCTACGGCCGGTCGAGCCGGGCGTGGCGATCGCCCGGTCTTCGCCACCCGGAGGGAGTACCGACACCGGGATGCCGGTCACTTCCCTCCGGGCGCCCACGTCGTGCGATGGTGAGACCGCACGACCCGGGACGCGAAGCGCCCGAAGCGACCGGTAGGAACGAGGCGCCGTTGATGTGATCTCCAGCACCCGGGTCCCTGACGGCCCCTTCGGGCGAGACCTACGGTACGGGCGGGCCGACGACCGGGTCAACGCGCTTGTCCACCAAACCGATCGCGGGCCGGCCCCGGGTATCCACGGGTTTCGGTCGGCTGTGGACGATCGGTGGACAAGCCGGCTCGGATCGGCGGCTACCCGCCCATCGCGAACATCTCGACCCGCGGGAGGTCGGCGGTGGCCTCCGACCGAAGCTCCGAGTAGCGGTCGGCCCGAATGGACCACACAACCCGGATCGCGTCGGTCAGCTCGGCGTCGGTCACCCCGCTCCGGGCCAGGTCCCGCAGGTCGGTGCCCTTGACCGCGAACAGACAGGTGTAGAGCTGACCGTCGGCCGAGATCCGCGCTCGCGTGCAGGCCCCGCAGAACGGCGCCGTGACCGACGCGATCACGCCGACCTCGCCGTCGCCTCCGGCGTACGCCCAGCGGTCGGCCACCTCGCCCGGATAGTTCGGTGCGATCGGCTCGAGCGGCATCTCGGCGGAGATCGCCGCGACGATCTCGCTTGCGGGTACCACCTCGTCGAGCCGCCAGCCGTTGGAATGACCCACGTCCATGTACTCGATGAACCGCAGGATGTGGCCCTCGGACCGGGCCCAGCGAGCCATCGGCACGATGGACGCCTCGTTGATCCCGCGCCGGACGACCATGTTCACCTTGATCGGTCCGAAGCCCGCCTCGCGCGCGGCCGCGATCCCGTCGAGCACCTTCGACACCGGGTAGTCGACCCCGTTCATCGCCCGGAACGTCTCCTCGTCGAGCGAATCCAGGCTGACCGTGATCCGTCCGAGTCCGGCATCGCGGAGCGCGCCGGCCAGCGACCGCAGCGCGGATCCATTCGTCGTCAGGGTCAGGTCGACCGGGCCGCCGTCGATCCGCCTCACCTCGGCGAGCATCGCGATGAGGTCCGGCAGGTCGCGACGCACGAGTGGCTCGCCGCCCGTGATCCGCAGCTTCTCGACGCCCTCGCCCGCGAACAGCCGGGCCAGCCGGACGATCTCCTCGAAGGTCAGGACCTGGCCGCGTGGCAGGAAGGCGAAGTCCCGGCCGTAGACCTCGCGCGGCATGCAATAGATGCAGCGGAAGTTGCATCGATCGGTGACCGAGATCCGCAGGTCGTGAAGGCGGCGGCCCAGGCGATCCAGGACCGGCTCGTCCCGGCTCGCGCCCGGACCCGCTGCCGCGACCGTCTTGCCATCCATCCACGCATGGTACAGGCGACGTCGGAGGGAGCCCGCCAACGCGGACCGTCACGACCCGTCGCGGTGACGGCCCGCACCGAACGCCGGTGACGGCCCGCACCGATGCCGCGGTGTCGCTCGGCACCGACCCCCACGCCGGTACCACCGGGTCCGACCGCTGGTACCTCTAGCGCACTCCACCGGACCGCCTCCCGCCCATACGATGCGAACCAGCCCGGAGATCGGGTCCAGGGATCTCACCCGGAGGGGACCGAACGATATGGCAGCGACCGAATCTCGGACCGGCTTCCGGCTCCCGTGGAGCACGGAAGAGAAGGCGACCGGCCAGCGCGCGGATCCGCCGCAGGACGACCGCCCATCCGACCCCGAGCGTTCCGACGCCTCCGCCGAGGCGCCGGTCGAGGCTGCGGTCGAGGCCGTCGTCGAACCGTCAGCCGCCGATGTGGGCGCCACCGAGCCCGCTCAGGCCGATCTCGCTCCACAGCCCCCACCCACCGAAGCCGTCGTCACCGAGGAAGACTCCGTGCAGCCGACCGCAACGCCCGATGCCCCGACCCGGTCGAGGGACGTCGCACCGAAGAAGCCGACCAAGTTCCTGGCCGACCTGACCCGGGCGATGCAGGCGGCGGCCGAGTCGTCGCGCGCATCCACCCTCGAGCAGTTCCAGGCGGAGGCCAAGGCCCACGTCGAGCAGGTCCACGCTCGATCGGCCGATGAAGCCGCCGAGCTGCGCAAGACCGCCGACGACGACATCGTCACGATCCGCGACTGGTCGAAGGCCGAGCTGGCCCGGATCCGCGAAGAGACCGAGAAGAAGATCAGCACCCGCAAGACGGACCTCGACTACGAGCTCGAGGAGCACGCCGCCCGGATCGAGCGCGAGATCGAGCGCGTCCAGGCGCGGGTCGCCGGCTTCGAAGCCGAGATGGACAAGTTCTTCGAGCGACTGCTGACCGAGGACGACCCGGCCGAGTTCGCGGCGATGGCCGAGAACCTCCCAGAGCCCCCGCCGTTCGACTTCGATGTCGACGATGGCCGCTACGCGACGGCCGCTCCCGCGGTCGAGCCGACCGCGGCCGACGTGGCCGAGCCGGTCTCGGCCGAGGCGACGACGACCGAGCCGGCGGGCGAGGCCGAGTCCCACACGAGCGAAACCGAGGCCGGCCCCGTAGAGGCCGGCACCGCCGAGACGGCGCCTGTCACGGGCGAGTCTGCCGCGGCTGAGGTCACCGCGGACACCCTGATCGGGGCCGCCGACACCGTGACGATCGGCGACCTTCCGTCCGCTGACGGCGCTGACGTCCCGTACGCGGTCCAGGACGACCCGGCCGCGGTCGAGGCCGCCATGGCCGCGATCGAGGCCGCCTATCGGGCGGCCGACGACGGCGGGGCGGGGACGCCCGACGCGGCGTCGACCCCGGTCGACGCCGACGACCCGAGGCTCGCAGCGCTGGGCCTGACGCCCGATCTCGACGCCGCCGAGGCCGAGGCCGCCGCCGCCGCCGCGGACACCTCCGACGACGAGATCCCGACGATCGGCGACGACGCCCTCGCCGCCCGACTCGCCGGCCTCGTTCCCGAGGGCAGCGCCGCGCCGACGCCGCGCGCCGCCGCTCCCAAGGCCGCCGCGAGCAGCCAGGTCGTGGTGACCGGCCTGGTCAGCGTTGCCAGCATCGCCAGCTTCAAGCGGCACCTCGGTCGGATCTCCGGAGTCCAGTCGGTCGGTGTGTCGTCCGGGCCCGACGGGGAGTTCGTGTTCAAGGTCGCGCACGGGGCGGATGTCGTGCTGGCCGATGCGATCCCCAGCCTGCCTGGCTTCGAGGCCCGGGTGACGAGCACCGGCGACGGCGTGGTCAACGTCAGCGCACGCGACCCCGAGTCCGAGGGCTGATCCGGCCCGGCCGGATCGAACCGCACCGATGGCACGTCTGACCGTCGCGCTCGCCCTGCCTCCCGAGGAACGGGACCCGGTCGCTCGAGAGCTCGGAGCCGCAGGCTACGAGGTCGTTCCCGTCTCGTCGCCCGAGGAGTTCGCCGTCCTGCTCGACTCGCGGCGGGACTTCTCGTTGGCGGTCCTCGACGGCGAGAGCGACTTCGACCAGTCGCTCGAGTACTACTCGCTGCTCCATGACAACGGCCGGGACATCCCCGCCCTGATGGTGGTCTCGCCGCGCGCGCTCGAACGGCTCAGCGGGCCGGCCACGAAGGCCACGATCAACGACGAGTACTTCACCCGCCCGTATTCGGCCGACTCGCTCCGCTGGCGGGTCGAGGCCATGTTGATCCGCGCCCAGACCGTGGACGACGGCAAGGGGCCGGTCATCGTGGGCGGGCCCGGCGGCGATACCGGCGGCCTGAAGCGCGCGACGATCGTCGCCGTGTTCAACCCGAAGGGCGGCGTCGGCAAGACCACGATCTCGATGAACCTGGCGACCACGCTCCAGGTCCGGCGCGACAAGAAGGTGCTGCTGGTCGACGCGGACACCGTGACCGGCCACATCGCCAGCTCGCTCGGGTTGGATCAGATCAAGACGGTCGACGACGCGTGGGAAGACGACATCGCCGACGGCAACGCGCCGCGGACGCTGGCCGAGCTGGCGACCCACCATGCCAACGGGCTCGAGGTCGCGGTCCTCACCACCCAGCCGCTCGACAACGGCAACCTCGACCCGACCCTCGTCGGCGACGCCCTGTCGTTCTCGCGTCGCGGCTACGACTTCATCATCGTCGACATGCACCCGTCGTACGGGCCGATCAACCGGGTCATCTTCGAGCGCGCCGATCGCATCCTCGTCCCGATCACGCCGGACGTCCCGGCGCTCAAGGCCGGCGTCCAGCTGACCAACCTCGCGGTCGAGCTCGGGATCCGGGACAAGCTGGCGATGGTCGTCAACCGAGCCAACGCCGGCGTGTCGGTCGCCGACATGGAACGGACCGTGGGGATGCCGGCCATGGCGCTGATCCGATCGGGCGGTCTGCTCTTCGTCAAGGCCGCCAACGAAGGCCATGCGGTGGTCGAGCTGTTCCCGCGCGAGAAGGTCACCGAGGATTTCGACGCGCTGGCGGATCGCCTGCTCGGCAGTGAGACGACGCCACCCACGGAACAGCCGGTCCAGGGCCGGACGAGGCTGGGCTTCCTCAACCGGACCAAGGAAGCGGCGCGCGCCTAGGTCCCGGGCAGTCGCTGGTGGGCCGAGCCGGTCCGCCGGTCGACCTGTTCGACCCCGCGCAGGTAGCGCCGGTTGACCAGGAACGTGTCGACCTCCGTCCCGCCGATCCGTTCGTCGCCGAGGTACGCCACCGCGTCGACCACCGGGACGAACATCTCGGTCGCCCGATCGAGCAGCCGCTCGGGCTCCGATCCCGGGAAGAGGTAGACCGTCCCGACGATCCTGAACGGCGGGATCTCCAGCGCGACGTCGTAGCTGATCTTGTGGACCCGGTAAGCCGCCTTCTCGTCGTCGCTCAAGGGCGGCAGGGTCGTCGCGCCGGCCAGGACCACGATCAAGTCGTACGGATCGATGGTCTTCAACCCGGGGGCCGGGCTGAACGGCTCGGAGCCGTCGATGGGTGCCCACGAGACGTCGGTGATCGGGATCGACTCCCGCCGGTTGAGCACATCCGAGAGGCGACCCTGGAGCTGCATCGCCCCGACCAGCCGCCACTCCTCGGTCAGCCCGTCGAAGGCGATCCCATGGGCGTGGACGACCGGGACCCCCGACGTCGACTCCGGTTCCGAGGCGGCCGCATCGGGTGCAGGCTTGCCCTTCTTGAGGAAGTCGAACGGCACGTTCAGTCCTCTTCGGCCGAGCCGGACTTGTCCCGGATGACGTCGACCACGTTCGCGTCGGCGAGGGTGGTCGTGTCGCCGAGGACGCGGCCCTCGGCGATGTCGCGCAGGAGCCGGCGCATGATCTTGCCCGACCTGGTCTTCGGCAGGTCGGGCGTGAACATCAGGTACTTCGGACGGGCGATCGGCCCGATGACGTAGGCGACATGCTCGCGGAGCTGGACCGCCAGCGCGTCCGACGGCTCCTGGCCGGCGCGCAGGATGACGAACGCGAAGATCGCTTGGCCCGTGATGTCGTCGCTCTTGCCGACGACCGCGGCCTCCGCGACCGACTTGTGGTCGACCAGGGCGGACTCGATCTCGATCGTGCTGATCCGATGACCGGCGATGTTCATGACGTCGTCGACCCGGCCGAGCAGCCAGAGGTAGCCGTCGAGGTCGCGCTTCGCCCCGTCGCCGGCGAAGTACATCCCCGGAAAGCGACTCCAATAGGTCGATCGATAGCGGTCCGGGTCGCCGTAGATGCCGCGCAACATCGACGGCCAGGGCCGTTTGAGCACGAGATACCCGCCGCCGCCCAGCGGGACGCTGTCGCCCTTCGCGTCGACCACGTCGACCGCGATCCCCGGCATCGGGAAGGTGGCCGACCCGGGCTTGGTCGTGGTCACCCCGGGCAGCGGGCTGATCAGGATCGCCCCGGTCTCGGTCTGCCACCAGGTATCGACGATCGGCGCTCGGCCGCCGCCGATGTTGTCGTGGTACCACAGCCAGGCCTCGGGGTTGATCGGCTCGCCGACCGAGCCGAGCACCCGCAGCGAGGACAGGTCGTGCTTCGCGGGATAGGTCTCGCCCTGCTTCATGAACGCGCGGATCGCGGTCGGTGCGCAGTACAGGATCGAGACCTTGTAGTCCTCGACGATCTGCCACCAGCGATCCCAGTCGGGCGTGTCGGGGGCGCCTTCGTACATCACCCCGGTCGTGGCGTTGGCGAGCGGGCCGTAGACGATGTAGCTATGGCCGGTCACCCAGCCGATGTCCGCCGCGCACCAGTAGACGTCATCCGGCTTCACGTCGAAGACGACCTCGTGGGTGAAGCTAGCCTGCAGGAGGTACCCGGCGCTCGTATGGACGATGCCCTTGGGCTTGGCCGTCGTGCCCGAGGTGTAGAGCAGGTAGAGCATCTGTTCCGACTCGACCGGGACCGGCGGGCAGACGTCCGACTGCCGGGCGACGATCTCGTGCCACCAGTGATCGCGACCCTCGACCATGTGGATCCCGCCGCCGAGCCGGTCGACCACGATCGTCCCGTTGATCGACGGCGTGCTGGCGAGCGCCTCGTCGGCATGGTGCTTCAGGCCGACCGGCTTGCCCCGTCGCCAGCCGCCGTCGGCGGTGATCAGGACCTTGGCCTGGGCGTCGTTGATGCGATCCGACAGCGCTTCGGCGGAGAACCCGCCGAAGATCACCGTGTGGGCCGCCCCGAGCCGGGCGCAAGCGAGCATCGCGACGGGCAGCTCCGGGATCATCGGCATATAGATCGCGACCCGGTCGCCCTTCTGGACGCCGAGCTCGCGCAACGCGTTGGCCGCCCGGCAGACCTCGCCCAGCAGGTCCCGGTAGGTCAGGGTCCGGGTGTCACCGGGCTCGCCGATCCAGTGGTACGCGACCTTGTCCCCGAGCCCGCGCTCGACGTGACGGTCGAGGCAGTTGTACGAGACGTTGAGCTCGCCACCGGTGAACCACTTCGCGAACGGCAGGTCCCACTCAAGCGTCGTCTCGAACGGGGTGAACCAGCTGATCCGTTCGTGCGCGCGCTTGGCCCAGAACGCCTCGAAGTCGGCCTCGGCCTCGGCGTACAGGTCGGCCGTCGCGGTCGCCTGGGCCGAGAACTCCGCCGACGGCGGGAACGTCCGGGCCTCGGCCAGCAGATTCTCGATCTCCGGACGCGACGAAGGATCGACGCTCACGTGCCTACCTCCACGACCTGACCACGGGAGGCATTCTACGCGGCCGAACAGGAGGCCAACGACGCGGCGCGCTCAGGTGCCGTGCTCCGCCGTCGACTCGCCGGCGCTCGCGGCGCCGGGGTCCTGGTCGACCGGCGCGCCCGGAGCGGCCCGGTCGCGCTCGAGGACCACCCGGCCGCGGGCGGGGATCTCGATACCGTTCGCCTGGAAGGCGGTCAGCAGGCGCTGACGCAGTTCGCTCGGGGCGGCCCACCGATCGGCGGCCTTGACCTTGCCGGCGACCCGGATGGTGACCCCGAGGTCGCTCACGGCGGGAACCCGGAGGAGCGTCGGCACCTCGAGCAGGCGCGAGCTCCAGGCGGGATCGGCGGCCATCGCCTGGCCGACCTCGTTGACGACCCGGGTGACCGCGTCCAGGTCGGCCCCGAACGCGACCGTGATGTCGACCTGCATCCGGGCATAGACCCGGGTGAGGTTCGAGGCGATCCTGATCTGGCCGTTCGACACGCTATGGACGGTGCCCGTGGAGTCGCGCAGGATCGTCCGCCTCAACCCGACCTCCTCGACCTCGCCTTCGACCCCGCCCGCCTGGACCCAGTCGCCCTTGTAGAACGGACCCTCGAACACGATCAGGACGCCCATCAGGTAGTCGAGGACGATGCTCTGGCCGGCCAGCGTCAGCGCGGCCAGCAGCACACCGAGCCCGGCGATGACCGGGAGCAGGTCGAACCAGGTCAGCAGGATGAGGATCGTGGTCAGGATGACCGTGAACCGGAGCGCGGTCGAGAACAGGTCCTCGAGGGTCGTGACGCGCTTGGCGACCTCCTCCGCGGTCAACTCGGCGTCGTCGGTCTGCGGGCCGCGGCGCCGGAGGACGCCGACCAGCGCTCGGTGGACGATCGGGCGGGTGACCCGGAAGACGATGAAGGCGAGGATGAGCAGGATGAGCACGCTCAGTCCGTCGCGCTGGACGGCGTTCGTGAGCTGGCTCAGGTCGGGCGTGGTCACGGTCGCTAGCCTAGCCGGTCCGGAGCACGCTCGAACCTCGTAGCGCGGCCTGGCCGTGCATCAGACCGACCGCGACGCCCCGGTCCGGCGGACGCGGCCCCCGGTCGGCCGGACACGGCCTTCGGTCAGGCAGCGGCACCGCCCAGACGGACCGAGATGGCCGCCGCTGCCTCGCGCACCTGCGCGGCCAGCTCGGGGATCCGGCGCGGGGTCAGCCGGAACGCGGGGCCCCAGATGTCGACCGCGGCGATGACCGCCCCACGGGCGTCGTGGACCGGCGCGGCGACGGCGTTGAGCCCGGCCTCGTATTCGCCGATGGCGGTCGCATAGCCGCGGCGGCGGATCCGCGACAGCTCCTCGAGCAGGGGTTCGAGCTCGGTGATGGTCCGGTCCGTGTGCGCGACGAGCCCGTGCCGGACGATGCGCAGGACCTCGCGCTCGGCCAGGGCGGCCATCAGGACCTTGCCCGACGCGACGCAATGGAGCGGGACCGATCGGCCGGTCCAGTCGCCGACCGCGATGAGGTTCGGGCCGTCCGCCTGGGCGACGGTCAGGAGCTGCTCGCCGTCGAGCACGCCCAAGCCGGTCGTCTCGCGGGTGAGGCGGGCCAGGCGCTCGAGCTCGGGCATCGCGATCCCGCGCAGGTCGAGCGTGCGCTCGGCGCGTTCGGCCAGCCGGATGACGACGAGGCCGAGCCGGTACTTGCCGGTCTCGTCGTCCTGCTCCACGAGACCGCGACGCTGGAGGGTCGCGAGCAGCCGCGACGCGGTCGACTTGTGGAGGCCCAGCCGACGCGCGAGCTCGGTCACGCCGGCTTCGCCCTGGCTGTCGCCCAGCGCGAGCAGGAGCGCGGCGGCGCGGTCGACCGAGCGGACCGCGTTGCCGTCGAGTGCCATTGCCATCGTCGTCTCCGTGGTCATCCGCGTTGCGATCAGCCGGCGCTGGGCGATGACATGCCACCATGCGGCGTCGGCGGTGGGGCGGCATGGGCGCGCGCCTCGAGGGCGGCGTCGAGCGAGTCTGAGAAGATCGTCACGATCCGGTCGACATAGTCGCCCGCGCCGGCGTGGGCCTCGCACAGGAACCACGGTTCGCGCGAATCCGGTTCGGGCATCGCACCCCGGGCGTGCATCCCAAGGGCGATCGCGTCGTACAGCTCGTGGTCGGTAGTGGCCCAGTCGCGATACTCGCGGGCCTCCTCCTCGCGGAACATGATCCCGAACATCGAGGGATGTCCGGTGAAGTGGTACGGCAGCCCCTTCGGGTTGAGCACCTCGCGGAGCCCGGCCTGGATGAGCCGGCCGGTGGCGTGGATCGTCTCGAGGGCGTTCGTTTCCTTGAGGATCGTCAGCGTCTTGACCGCAGCCGCGGCCGCGATCCGATTCCCGGCGTACGTGCCGCCGTGGCTGACCTTGTCGGGCAGGACGCTCATCACCTCGGCCCGACCGCCGAAGGCGGCCGCCGGGTAGCCGTTGCCCATCGCCTTGGCGAACGTGGCGAGGTCCGGGGTGATCCCGAAGTACTCGGCGGCGCCGCCCCTCGCGAAGCGGAACCCGGTCTTGACCTCGTCGAAGATCAGGAGGATCCCGAACTCCTGGGTGAGCGCCCGCATCGCCTGGTGGAACCCGGGCATGGGCATGATCCCCTGGGCGTTGCCGAGGACCGGCTCGACGATGATCGCGGCGATCTCGTGGCCCTGGCGCTCGAACAGCTGGCGGAGGAACTCGAGGTTGTTGTAGCGCGCCGGGATGATGGTCTCGGCGACCGCGCCCGGGATGCCGCGGCCCCAGGCCAGAGCGACCGGGGCTTCGGCATCGCCGAGCTCGGACATGTCGTCGGGACCGACGCTGATCAGCGCGTAGTCGTGCACCCCGTGGTACTGGCCCTCGAACTTCACGATCTTCTCGCGGCCGGTGTACGCCCGGGCGATGCGCATCGCGTGCATCGTCGCCTCGGTGCCGGACACCGTCATCCGGGCCTGGTCCACCCAGCCGGTGAGCTCGCACAGGAGCTCCATCGCCTGGACCTCGTCCTCGCTCGTGAGCGAGAAGCTGACACCGCGTCGCATCCGATCGTTGACGAAGTCGTCGACCCGCTCGTCACCGTGGCCCAGGATCACCGGTCCATAGCCCATCCGCAGGTCGATGAACTCGTTGCCGTCGATATCCCAGACCGTGCCGCCCTTGCCCCGGTCGACATAGATCGTGCTCTCGCCCCACGCCCGGAAGTTCGAATCCGTGCCGCCGGGCATCACCCTGAGGGCGCGCCGATACATCTCGAGCTGGCGCGTCCGATCCAGGTCGGGAACGGCGTTGGCGGCGGGTTCGGTGGTCATGATCGCTCCGCTGGACCGACCGGCCGCGTGCGCAGCGGCCGGGTTCGGGTGGCTGGGGCAGGCGACCGGTCGGTGGGACGCCTGGCGCAACGGTTGCGCGCTACGGGACGGGCCGGGCGCCATCTTGGC
>JADGQI010000069.1 GCA_017881905.1 Chloroflexota bacterium | reverse complement strand
TCACGACTGACCGCCAAAGCGATGCGGCGAGCCGCATCGCGTGCAGTGACGACTTGCCGGTCAGGGCGCTGCACACGACAATCGCGCCATGACCGACGCCGACCTTCGTCCCAGCCAGGCTGCCGCCGCCATCGGCACCTCGACACGGACAGTCCAGCGCTGGATCGCCACCGGCGTCCTCCCGGCGCGACGCGTCGGGGGTCGATGGCGTGTCGCGTCTGACGCGTTAGACGCGTTCATGTCGGCGAGGTCACCCACCCCCGTCGTGGCGATGGCGGCGCCCGTCCCGGCTCCGACTCCGGCAGCCACTCGACACATCGACACGCTGTTCGTCGCCAACCGCGGCGAGATCGCCGCCCGCATCCGCCGGACCTGCGACCGGCTCGGCATCCGTGCGGTGGTGCCGGGCGAACGCGGACACCCGGCGATCGACCTGCTCGACCCGGGTGCGGCGGTGCGTGCCGCTCTGGGCGTCGGTGCCGACGCCGTCCACCCCGGGTTCGGCTTCCTGAGCGAGAACCCGATCTTCGCCGAGCGCGTCGTCGAAGCCGGCCTTACCTGGGTGGGACCGCCCGCGACGGCCATCCGGGCGATGGGCGACAAGGGGGCCGCGCGACGCCTCGCGGCGAGCCTCGATATCCCCGTCGTCCCCGGCTACGACGGGCCCGACCAGTCGGACGCCGCGCTTGCGACCGCCGCCTCGACGATCGGCCTCCCGCTCCTCGTGAAGCCTGCCGCAGGCGGCGGCGGCAAGGGCATGCGTGTCGTCCGAGATGCGGCCGATCTGCCGGCGGCGGTGGCCTCGGCGCGTCGGGAGGCGGCTGGCGCGTTCGGCGACGACCGCATCATCCTGGAGCGGTATCTCGCCGGACCACGGCACGTCGAGGTGCAGGTCCTGTTCGACGCCCACGGGCATCGCGTGCACCTGGGCGAGCGGGACTGCTCGGTCCAGCGGCGACACCAGAAGATCCTCGAGGAGACTCCGTCGCCGGCCGTCGGGCCGGACCTCCGGCGGAGGCTCGGTGACTCCGCCCTCGCGCTGGCCGCCGCGGTGGACTACGTCGGCGCCGGGACCTGCGAGTTCCTGGTGGACGACGATCGGTGGTATTTCCTCGAGATGAACACGCGGCTCCAGGTGGAGCATCCGGTCACGGAGATGGCGACCGGACGCGACCTCGTCGCGGACCAGCTCCGGATCGCGAGCGGGCTGCCACTGGACTTCGGCCAGGCCGAGGTCGACGACCTCCTGGCGCTCGGGATCCATGCCGTCGAAGTCAGGCTCTATGCCGAGGATGCCGACCTCGGCTTCCTTCCCGCGACCGGTCGGGTCGAAGCGATCCGCTGGCCGGTCGACCCAGACGGCCGTGTGCGCGTCGACACCGGGATCGAGCCGGGCAGCGTGGTCGACGAGCGGTTCGATCCGATGCTGGCGAAGATCGTCGCCGCGGGAACGGACCGCCGGGCGGCGATCGACCGGCTGGCGGCGGCGCTCGACGAGATCGTCGTGCTCGGATTGACGACTAACCTCCGGTTCCTCCGCTGGCTCGTCCGCCAGCCGGTCGTCGTCGAGGGCGAGGTGCGGATCGACACGCTCGAGCGCGTCTGGCCGCCGCCCGCCGGGCCCGACGATGCGAAGGCCACCCAAGAGCGGACGACGGATCCCCCTGACGATGCCTGGGGGGTCGCCGCGCGGTTGCTAGCAGCGACGACGACGGACGCACGACCGTCGCCCGAGCCCGGCTCTGCGCCGGAGCGCGTCCCCGAGGTCTGGGCGGGCGGCTGGCGGCTGAACGGGTCAGCCCGTCTCCGGATCGCGGCAGAGGGCGGGTCGAGCCGGACCGTGACCGTCCCGGATCCGACGATGCCGACCGCGCGCTGGGCGGTCCTCGCCGCCGATGGGGTCGCCCACGTGGATGTCGACGGCCTGAGCGTGGCCTTCGACCTTGCTCCGGCACCGGACGTCGATCGCGCGCTGCGAACGGCGGCCGATCGACACGAAGGTGGGTCGGAGGAGGTCACGGCGCCGATGCCGGGTGCCGTCCTGGCGGTCCACGTCGGTGCCGGCGACGCCGTTCTTGTCGGGGAGGCCCTGGTGACCCTGGAGGCGATGAAGATGGAGCACGTCGTGACGGCGACCCGACCCGCCGTCGTCCGCGAGGTCCTCGTCCGGGCGGCCGACCAGGTCCGTCGCGGTCAGCTCCTCATCGTCCTGGAGTGACCGGCGCCCCGTCGCTTGCTACCCTCACCCCGAACGAAGGAGCACCCATGGCCGACACCCTGCCGGATACCCGCGACGCATTACTCGTCCTCCACCGCGATGCTCGCCGCCGGCGCGCCGCGGCCCCGCTGGGCGGAGAGGCGTATCGGCAGGCCTGCGAGGACATCGCCACGATCGAGGTCCGGATCGCCGAGATCGAGGTCGCGGCGGGTGCCGGGACCCGAGAGGGTTGAGGCCGATCCCATGACCGACGGCCCGGCGACCGACACGGACCGGCACGTCCGGATCTACGAGGTCGGGCCGCGCGACGGGCTGCAGAACGAGGCGACCGAGGTCCCGACGGCGGCCAAGGTCCGGTTCGTCGAGCTTCTCGTGGCGGCGGGGCTGCGCGAGATCGAGGCCACGAGCTTCGTCTCGCCGCGGTCGATCCCGCAACTGGCCGATGCCGACGAGCTCCTGCCAGCGCTCCCGGACGTCACCGGTGTCCGCTACCCGGTCCTCGTCCCGAACCTGCGCGGACTCGCCCGTGCCGAGGCCGCCGGCGCGGAGGCACTGGCGGTCTTCACCGCCACGACCGATGCCTTCACCGAGCACAACATCGGGATGTCCGTGGCCGACTCACTCGACGCGTTCGCTCCGGTGCTCGAGCGGGCCGGCGACCTCGGCTGGTGGCGCCGAGCCTACGTCTCGACCGCCTTCGGCTGCCCGTACACCGGCCGGGTGGATCCGGCCCACGCGCTCGAGCTGGCGGTCGAGCTGTTCGACCTCGGCGCCGACGAAGTCTGCTTCGGCGACACGATCGGGGTCGGCGTCCCGGACCAGGTCGCCGATCTGACCCGACGTGCCGTTGAGGCGGGATTGCACCTGGACCGGCTGGCCTTCCACTTCCACGACACGCGAGGGACCGCCCTGGCCAACGTCTCGGCCGCGCTGGCGGCAGGGATCCGCTGCTTCGATGCGTCGACCGGTGGGACCGGCGGCTGCCCCTACGCCCCGGGTGCCGCCGGGAACCTCGCGACCGAGGACCTGGTGTACCTCCTCGACGCGGAGGGCTGGCAGCACGGGGTCAAGCTCGACCGCGTCCTCGAGGCGGCCCGCTTCGTGGCCTCGACGCTGGGTCGTCCGCTGGCCAGCAAGGTGGGCCAGGCCGGGGGGTGGGATCCCGCGAGCGGCGGAGCGACGGGACTCGCCTGACCGTCGCGCTGGCCCGTGCCGCGCTCCTGCTATCCTCGCGTGGCCATGGACGGTGTCGTTCTCGTCCTGAACCAGAACTACGAGCCGCTCAACGTCTGCGATCTGCCGCGCGCCTTTCGTCTCCTGTTCGGTGAGAAGGCGGAAGTGGTCGAATACGACCACCAGATGATCCGGACGCCGCGGACGGAGTTCCGCGCCCCGTCGGTGATCCGCATCCAGCACCAGGTCCGGCGGCCGCGACCGCGGGTCAAGCTGACGCGGCGCGAGATCTTCGCCCGCGACGACCATCGCTGCCAGTACTGCGGACGCCAGTCGAACGACCTCACCCTCGACCACATCGTCCCGCGTCACCGCGGCGGCGGCCACACCTGGGAGAACCTCGTCGCCGCGTGCAAGTCGTGCAACCACCGTAAGGGCGGCAAGCTGCTCGAGGAGGCCCGGATCCGGCTCGTTCGTCCGCCGTTCGAGCCCCGCAGCGACGTCTATTCCCTGTTCACGCCGTACCTCATCGACGCCAGGAACGAGGCATGGCGGGACTACCTCTTCCTCGGCCGCAACTAGCCGAGGCGGTCCCGGCCGACGTCGTCGACGTCATCGAGACCCTCCGTGCGGGAGGTCACGCCGGGTTCGTGGTGGGCGGCTCGCTCCGTGACGTGCTGCTCGGGCTCACCCCGCACGACTGGGATCTGGCGACGGACGCCCGACCGGAGCGCATCCTCGAGCTGTTCCCGGAGGCCGTCTACGAGAACGCCTTCGGTACGGTCGCCGTCCGCCATCGCGACCGGACGTTCGAGATCACCACCTTCCGACGCGATCACGAGTACGCCGACTTCCGCCGCCCCCACCGGGTCGAGTTCGGCGATGCGATCGAGACAGACCTGGCTCGGCGCGACTTCACCATCAACGCGATGGCCTGGGGCAGCACGCCCACCGGGCCGGCCTTCGACCTGATCGATCCGTTCGACGGCCGGCGCGACCTGGAC
>JADGQI010000068.1 GCA_017881905.1 Chloroflexota bacterium | reverse complement strand
TCGCCGGCGATCGCGGGTGCCGCCAGGAACGCCGCGGTCGCTGCGAGGATGAACCCGAACATGAAGGCGCACAGGATGAGGACCTGGCTCACGCCGACCTGGAGCTGGAGCTCGCGGGTCCCGTGGCCCCGGGCCTGGGTCACGAGGTACTCGAAGCCGAGCCCGGTCAGGACGACGATCACGACGGTCAGCCCGACGAGCGCCCACAACGTCCGCCGGCGGAGCGCCTCGAACAGCGTCAGGCGGACCATGGCCGGGAGCAGGCGGAGTCCGCTCACCCGGCCTGCCCTCGGTCGACCAGGCCGAGGAACCGCTCCTCGAGCGACGCCCGACCCGGCTCGACCGCGTGGACGGCCCCGCCAGCGGCCACCACGGCCGCCACGAGCTCGGGGATCCGCTCCGTGGCGATAGGCTGGATCGACAGCCAGTCCCCGTCATCGGTCATCGGACCGAACCGCCCGAGCCCGGCACGTGTCGCCGGGTCGAGCCCGCTCGCCCGGACCCGGACCGAATCCTCGCCAAGGAGCTCGGGCAGGGTGCCGGCGGCCACGACCCGACCCGCGTCGACGATGGCGACGCGGTCACAGACCAGCTCGACCTCGGACAGCAGATGCGAGTTGAGGAAGACGGTCACGCCACGGTCGCGCGCCTCGCGGATGATCCGCCGCACGTCCGCCCGGCCGACGGGGTCGAGCGCCGATGTCGGCTCGTCGAGGAGGACGATCTCGGGCCTCCCGAGCAGCGCCGTGCCGAGCCCGAGACGCTGCTGCATCCCCTTGGAGAACGTGCCGAGCAGATCGTCGGCACGGTCCGTCAGGCCGATGGTCTCGAGCGCGCGCTCGATCTCCGACCGGCGGTCGGCGGTCGGGATGCCGGCCAGCTCGCAATGGAGGGCGAGGACCTCACGCGCACGTAGCCACGATTGGTAGCGGAATAGCTCGGGCAGATACCCGACCCGGCGGCGTGCTCGGCGATCGCCCAGTGGGGCGCCCAGAAGGGTGCCGCCGCCCGACGTCGCCCGGGCGAGACCGAGGAAGAGCTTGACCGAGGTGGTCTTGCCGGCGCCGTTCGGGCCGAGGAACCCGAACACCTCGCCGTGCTCCACGCGCATCGTCAGACCGGCCAGGGCCGTGGTCCGACCGTAGCGCTTGACCAGGTCGACCGTCTCGATCGCGGGTCGCATCGTCACCATCGTGCCAGAGACGGACCGCCCGCCGACGATGACACGCTAGCTGTCACGGCCACGAGGGAGAGTCCGGGCATGGACCGACTCGAACGCCCGCTCCGCACCGCCGCCAACGCCGTCATCGAGCTCGACTGCCCGTGGTGCGCCGAGCCCGTCCGGGCGACCGACGCCGAGCTGACCGACGGGCTCACCTGCCCCGCCTGTCTCATCGTCGTCCGCCTAGACGAGGAACGCGCCCCAGCCGTCGTGACCTTCGGCATCCCCGTCGCCGCCTGAGTCAACGGGTCTGGGCGTCGGCCGCTCGAAGCGGTCGCGACAACGCGAACAGCCCACTCGTGGCAGCCAGCGCGATCCCGAGGGACGCCAACGTGACGCCGCCACCGGCCGCGTCGATGAGCAGGCCCGCCACGACGAACCCGATCGGCTGGAGCCCGAGCGAGATCGTCCGGGCCGTCCCGCCGATCCGCCCGATCAGCTCATCCGGTGACGCTGCCGCGCGCAGCGTGATGTACGTGATGAGCACCACCGAGTCGACGAACCCGGCGACCAGGCCGGCCGTCATCATCGCCGGCAACGTCCCGATCGCCACCACCGCGGTCAGCGCCAGCCCGCGGACGAGGTTGCCGCCGAGCATCAGGCGGCCCGCCCGACGGAGTCGCAGGCGGGTCGTGAAGATCGCGCCGACGAACGTGCCCAGCCCGTACGCTCCCAGGATCAGACCGAGCGCGGTGGCATCGAGCGCCTGCTCCTCGATGACGAAGTACGCGAGGGCCGGGACCAGCCCGGCGCTGATCACGCTGACGGCACCCCAGAACGCCACGGCGTCCCGCAGCGGTCGATGGTGGAAGACGTAGGCCGCGCCCTCGCGGATCTCACGGATGAGATCGAGCGGCGGATGGTCGCGCACGAGCGTCAGCGGCCGACGGATGAGGAACAACGCGACCGCTGACAGCGCGTACGAAGCGGCGTCGATGGCGATGGTCTCGGCCGCGCCGATCGTCGCCACGAGGAGCCCGGCGATCCCCGGGCCGATGATGTAGCCGAAGCTGTAGATCGCCTCGAAGATCGAGTTCGCCCGGCCGAGCTGCGGCCGCCCGACAAGGTTCGGCAACGACGCGGTATAGGCCGCTAGGAACAGCGAGCGGAGGACGCTCATCGGCGCGGCGACGAGGAAGACGACCGCGATCGTCGACACACCGAAGAGATATGACAGCGGGATCAGGGCGGTCAGCCCGGCCCGGCCAAGATCCGCCAGCAGCATCATCCGCCGCCGGTCGTGCCGGTCGGCCAGGACGCCCGCGACCATCCCGAACAGCAGATCGGGGATCGACTGGAGCACGCCGACGATCCCCATCGCGAGACCCGATCCGGTCAGGGCCAGGACCAGCAGCGGCATCGCCGTGAAGCTGACCGCGTCGCCGATCGCCGAGATCCCCTGTCCGGTCAGGAGGACCTTGAAGTCGCGGTTGTGGGCGAGCGGCTCGTCGCGGCGGTCGGCCGGGACGTCGTTGGGCGCGGCGAGGCCGGTCTCCGGATCCGGGATCATCGGGCCGATGGTACGACGCGCCGCGGGGCGCGACGGCGTCAACCGGCCTCGGGACTCCGGGCCGGCAACGGGATCGTCACGGTGAACCTGCTGCCCTGGCCAGGCGAGCTATCGACGAGGATCGTCCACCCGTTCCGGCGCACCAGCGAGGCGACCGAAGCCAGCCCCAACCCCGACCCGCGCCCGGGGCCCTTGGTCGTGAAGTACGGCTCGAATGCGCGCGCCTTCGTCGCCGCGTCCATCCCACAGCCGGTGTCGGACACCCAGATCCCCGCGCGCCGACCTCCGGCTCCGGGCAGGATCGCCGACCCGAACGTCAAGGTCCCACCGTCGGGCATGGCATCCCGCGCGTTGGTCGCCAGGTTGAGGACGACGGCCTCGAGGTCGACGGGGTCCTCCACCACCCGGATCGGTCGGACCCCTCGTTCGACCCGCAGGTCGATCCCGTCACCGATCATCGGTCGGAGCATCGCCGCCATTGCATCGATCACCGAGCGGAGATCCAGCTCCGTCCGCTGCCCGACGTCGGGGCGGAGCAGCACGACCAGCCGCCGGGTGAGGAGCGCGGCCTGGCGTGCCGCCCGTGCGATCGCCTCGACGTCGGAGCGCACGCCGTCCGGCAGTCCCGGCTCGCCGAGCGCGACCTGGGCATGGCCGAGGATCGCCGTCAGGAGGTCGTTGACGTCGTGGGTGAGCTGGACCGCCTGCTCGCCGGCCGGATCGCCGGGCGACCTATCAGGGTCGGCCTGTCTTTGGCTGGCCACCGCGCTCTCCCATCCGTCCCGGGGACCGGCCCCGGGCGCCGAGATCAGCGCCGATCATACACGGTGTGTGGCCAGTATTTAGCGACCTCGGCTCGAGGTCCGCGGGGATCAGTGCAGACCGGGCCCCGGTGCCGTGCCGGCCAGGGCGACGGCCGCGGCGGCCAGCGACAGCAGCGAGGCGATCAGCGAGGAGACCAGGATCGAACGACGCGAAGCCACGTGAGCCACCTCCCAGCGTCATCGCCCGACGGGCGGGATGCCCGTCTCGTTTCGGCTGGCGTGACGCAGGGCCGGATGCTAGGCTTCCGAGATGCGGATGTCAACTATTGCTAAACACTCGCTGGCCGGGGCCGGGACGCCGTTCGCCCGTGCCGTCGGCTCGGAGCTGCGGCGGTTCCGGGCGGACCGCGGCCTGACCCAGGCCGAGCTCGGCCGACCACTCACCCGATCGTTCGTCTCGTCCGTCGAGGCCGGCGATGCGGTCCCGTCGCTGGCGGCGCTGAGCCTGATGACGGCGCGCCTCGGGATCTCGCTCGAACTGTTCTTCGCCGGGGTCAACCGGACGTTGACCACGGTGTACACTCCCGAACGTGACCGACACCAGACGCCGCCGGATCGTCGTCGACGACTCCGCGCTCGCCCTGTCGATCGGCCGGCGGATCCGGGAGCGTCGGCGGCGCGCCGGCCTGAGCCAGCAGCGGTTGGCGGAGGGTCGCTACACGAAGGCCTACATCAGCGCCCTCGAGACCGGCGCGGCCAAGCCTTCGATGGCCGCGTTGAACTTCATCGCGGCGCGACTCGGGACGACCGCGGCCGATCTGCTGGCGAACCCTGATACCACCTGGAACCGGCTCGAGGCGGACCTCCGCCTGGCGTCGGGCGATGCGCGCGGCGCCGCCGACGTCTACGTCGCGCTCCTCGACGCCCGACCGGATCCGAGCGAACGGGCCGATCTGCTCCTGGCGCTGGCCGAGGCATCCTGCCGGCTCGATCGTCCGGTCGAGGCGATCCGGGCCGCGGCGGAGTCCGTGGAGCTGTTCACGACCCTGGGTCGACCGGCGGAGCGTGCCCAGGCGGCCTACTGGCTCGGTCTCGCCCAGCATCTCCAGGACAACGCCGACGAGGCCCGGAGCCTGCTGTCGACGTTGCTCGCGGACCTGCGCGCCGGACTGTCGGTCGCGCCGGACTTCCGACTGAAGGTCCTCGTCGCGCTCGCGGCGACCGAGACGTACCGCGGGGCCCACGAGGCCGCCGTCGGGTACCTCGAGGAGGCGCGTGGCCTCAGCGCGGACCTCGACGATCGGCGCCGCGGGATCGTCCTGACCACGTTGGCCAACGGGTACGTCGAGGCGGGCGATCACGAGGCGGCGATCCGCTATGGAGCCCAGGCGCTGACACTCCTCCGGGCGGCCGAAGCCGATCTCGAGGCGGCGGTCCTCGAGAACAACCTCGCCGTGGCCTACCTGTCGATCGGGAGCACGGATCGGGCGGCCGAGCTGGTCGCCGAGGCGCAGACGATCGGCCATCGCCACGACGACGTGCGGCTGCTCGCTCACCTGGCCGACACCGAGGCGCAGGTCGCCCTCGCGACGGGAGACGGCGCCCGGGCCATCTCGCTGGCAGGCATCGCGATCGAGCGCGCCGAAGCGGCCGGCGGGTCGAAGGCCTCGGTCGACGCCTGGACCACGCTGGCGCGAGCCCGCCTGGCCGAGGGCCAGACCGAGGCGGCGCTCCAGGACTTCGCCCATGCCGCCGGGCTCGCCCGGGTCCACGCTCCCGCACCCCGTCTTCGTGAGGTGCTGCGCGCCTGGGCCGACGCCCTCGCCTCGGCTGGACGCCACGCCGAGGCATACACGGTCGCACGCGAGGCGCTCGCCACCGACGGGACGGCCGCCGAGCGACTCCCGGCGAGCGCGGCTCCGGGCACCTGAGGCGACCCGCCCGCTCGTCCTCCCGGATGGCCGCCGATGCTCGATGATGTCGGCATGGATGCACGCGCCGTCCGGCTCGCAGCCGAGTCCATCGTCGCTGGTGGGCGGCGGATGGGCGCTCGCGGGTTGATCGTCGCCGGCGAGGGCAATCTCTCAGTGCGGGTCGGCGACCGGCTGCTCGTCACGCCGAGCGGACGGCGCAAGGACGAGCTCCGACCGGACGACCTCCTCCTGGTGCCGGCCGACCCCGACGCGGCGCCGGCCGATCCGGACCGGCCCGACCTGCGGCCGACGTCCGATCTCCGGATCCACCGCGCCGTCCACGCCGCTCGCCCGGACATCGTGGCCGTCGCGCACGCCCATCTCGCGGCGTCGCTCGCGATCACGCTGGCAGGCGAGGTGCCGGATCCGTCGGTCCTGCCCGAGACCGGCCACTTCATCCCGCGCCTGCCGTTCCTGGCCTTCATGGCGATGGGCAGCCGGCAGCTGGCCGACGCGATCGCGGCCGAGCTTGCCGACGACCGCGAGCCGACCGCCGACGTCGTCCTCCTCGAACGCCACGGGGCCGTTTCGGTGGGGAGGAGCGTCGACGCGGCGATCGACCGCCTTGAGCTGGTCGACCTGCTCTGCCGGGTCTGGCGCGACGCCCGGCTGCTCGGCTGGCAGCCCCGACCACGCGGCGGAGCGGCCTAGGAGCCGGGACCCGTCCCCACGACCCCGACCGTGCGCCTGACCAGGGCGCCGGCCGTTATCCCCTGGACGATCAGCGTGAACAGGACGATCCCGAACGTGATCTGCTGGAGCAGCGCGCGCTCGGGGACGGTGACAGGCAGGGCAAGGGCCATGGCCACGGCGACGGCACCGCGCAGGCCCGACCAGAACAGGACGTGCAACCAGCCGACCGGGAGTGCACCGCGAGGCCCGACCATCGGCAGGAGCCGCGCGCCGGCACCTAGCAACACGTAGACGACCAGGGCCCGCCCGACCAGCGTCCCGACGATGCCCCACACGATCCAGGGCAGCGCTCCGACCAGGTCCCCGACCGGGAACGCGAGCCCGACCAGGAGGAAGACGAGGGCCGTCAGGAGGTAGGCGAGGAACTCCCAGACGGTGTCGAGGGCATCGCCCGCGGTCGGATCGCCCACTTCCGGGCCGCCCACGAGCGCGGGATCCGTCGACGCTGTGGGCAAGGTGCTCGGCGCCGATGCCGTCGCCCGCCGCCGACGGTGATCCCCGAGGACGATCGCGGCGACCACGGTGGCGATGACTCCGGACTCATGGAGTCCGTCGGCCACCAGGTAGGTCCCGTAGGCCAGGACCACTGAGATGGTCAGCTCGATCAGGTCGTCGTCGACGAGCGCCATCACCCTGGCGGCCACGAAGCCGGCGGCCAGGCCGATCACCGAGCTGACCGCCACCGCCACGATGAACGTACCGAGCGCCGCGACCGGCGAGACGGGTGCGCTCAGCGCGCCGATGGCGATCGCGAAGACGACCAGGCCGGTCCCATCGTTGAGCAGGCTCTCGCCCTCGACGAGGGTGGCCAGCTGGCCCGGCACGCGGAGCCGACGGAAGGTGCTGACGACGGCCGCCGGGTCGGTCGCCGAGACCATCGCCCCGACGATGAACGCGAGGTCGAACCGGAGCCCCGTCGTCAGGTTGAGCGTGACCGCGACCACGGCCGCCGAGATGAGCACGCCGGGCAGGGCGAGGAGCAGCAGACCGCTGAACGACCGGCGGAGATGGGCGAGGTCGAGGCGATAGCCGGCCTCGAAGACGAGCCCGGGCAGGAGCACGAGCAGGACGGCCTCGGGTGGGACCTCCGGACGAAGGCCCACGACGACGACCGGCGCCAGGAGACCGGCGAGCAGGCCGACCGCCACGAGGGCGACCGAGTACGGCAGGCGCAGCGGCCGAGCGGCGATCGCGACGATCGCCGCGACACCGAGGAGGACGACGAAGATCTGGATCGTCTCGACGATCAACATCCCTGACCGTTGGCGGCTGGAGCGCGCTCAGGCGTCGGGTCGGACCTGGGTCGCGTCCACGCCCATGCTCGCATGCGCCACGGCCGTCGTGGCGGCGGGTTCGGCCGCGGCCACTTCCACCGAAGGGACGGACGCGGCGCCGGCCGTGACGGCTGGTTCGGTCGCGATCGCGCCCGCCGGCGCGGTCGCCGTGGACCGCGGCTGGAAGACCGGCAGCTCTCGGCCGCCTTCGGCCAGCCAGCATGCCGCCTGTTGCCCGGCGCCGATGTCGAACAGGGGCGGCGAGTCGACCTTGCACCGGTCGAACGCGAGGGGACAGCGCGGATGGAACCGGCAGCCAGGCGGGATCGCGGCCGCGTCCGGGGTCTCGCCGACCAGGATGTAGCGCGACGCCCGCTCCGCTCCGGACATCGGGTCCGGGGTCGGCGACACGCCGACGAGGGCCTTGGTGTATGGGTGGTGCGGCGTCCGGATCACGGCTTCGGCCGGACCGATCTCCATGATCTTGCCGAGGTACATGACGGCGATCCGATCGGCGATGACCCACGCCAGGGACAGGTCGTGGGTGATGAACAGGTAGGTGAGCTCCCGCTCCTTGCGCAGGTCGAGCATCAGCCGGAGGAGCTCGGTCCGGATCGACACGTCGAGCATCGACACAGGCTCGTCGGCGACGACCAGCTCCGGGCCCATCACCAGCGCACCGGCGATGACGACCCGCTGACGCTGTCCCCCGGACAGCTCGTGCGGGTAGCGGAAGGCGAACTCCGTCGCGGGCCGCAGGCCGGCCGACTCGATGGCCTCCATGACCCGTCGCTCGCGATCGGCGTTCGAGCTCGCAAGGTGGTTGACGTCGAGCGGCTCGGCCACGAAGTCGTGGATCGTCTGTTTGGGATTGAGGGTCTCGTACGGGTCCTGGAAGATGAGCTGGACGCGGCGCCGGTAGTCGCGGAGCTCCTTCCCGCCCCAGGTGTCGGTGACATCCGTGCCATCGAACGTGACGGTGCCGGCGGTCTGGCGGGTCAGCTTGACGATGACCCGCCCGGTCGTCGTCTTGCCCGAGCCGGACTCGCCGACGAGGGCGAGCACCTCCCCGCGTTCGATCGTCAGGTCGATCCCGTCGACCGCCCGGACGTACGCCGCCGGTCGACGAGCGAGCGAGTCGAGCAGCCCACCCCGGATCGGGAAGTGGACCTCGAGGCCCGCCAGCCTGACCAGCTCGGTCACGGCTGGGAACCCGGGCCCGGGGGCTCGGCCACGCCGGCCGACGCGACCGCCGGCACGCCTGGGGCCTCGATGACCGGGAGCTGCCGGTGCCAGCCGACGACGTCGGCCGACGTCACTCCGACGGCCCCGTCGCGCCCGGCGACGTGGAGGTGGCAGGCGACGCGCACCCCGTCCGGGTAGACGACCTCGGGCGGCTCGACCTCGCGACAGATGTCCATCGCCGCCGGACAACGGGGGTTGAACCGGCAGCCCGCCGGTGGGTTGCGAAGATCCGGGGGTGACCCGGGGATCGTCTCGAGGCTGCGTCGATCGGCGTGGATGTTCGGAAAGGCCCCGAGCAGCTTCTGCGTGTAGGGGTGCCGGGGGGCGGTGAAGATCCGCGAGACCGGACCCTCCTCGGCGACCTTGCCGGCATACATGATCAGGGTCTTGTCGCAGGTCTCGGCGATCACCGACAGGTCGTGGGTGATGAGGATGAGGCTCAATCCGAGGTCGCGGCGGAGCCGCTCGAGGAGCTCGAGGATCTGGGCCTGGACCATGACGTCGAGCGCGGTCGTCGGCTCATCGCCGATGACGATCGCGGGGTCGCAGGCAAGCGCCATGGCGATCATCGTCCGTTGGCGCATCCCGCCCGACAGCTCGTGCGGGTAGGCCGCCGCGCGCTGACGCGGGATCCCGACCAGCTCGAGCAGCTCGGCCGCGCGCTTGCGGGCGACATCCTGGGTCAGCCCGAGGCGGACCTCGATCGGCTCGGCGATCTGCTCACCGATCCTGCGGACCGGGTTGAGTGCGTTCATCGCACCCTGGAAGACGATCGAGATCTCCCGCCAGCGGTAGCGCCGCAGCTGATCCTCGGTCTTGGGCACGAGGTCGATCCCGAACAGATCGATGCTGCTGCCCTTTCGGATCCGGGCGTTCGACGGCAGCAGCCGGACGAGCGATAGCGCGGTCGTCGTCTTGCCGCAGCCGGACTCCCCAGCCAGCCCGAGCGCCTCACCGTCATCCAGCCGGAAGCTCACGCCATCGACGGCCTTCACCCAGCCGGACTCGAGCTTGAAGTGCGTTCGGAGGTTCTCGACCGTCAGGAGCGGAGCCGTCGGATCGGCCTGCTTCGGCAGCGGCCACTGGCGCCGACCGCGGATGAGGGCACGGGCGGCCGCGGCGGCCTCGATCGCCTCCGAGTCGACCGGCGCCTCGACGACCGCCTCCTGGCCGGCCTCGGCGGCGCGGCGGGCGGCCTCCTGCTCCGCATCCTCCATGACCTTCCCGGTCTCGCCCGGGCCGGTCGGCATGCGCATCATCGGCGGCCCGCCGTCTTCGGGTTCATGATGTCGTCGAGCGCGTTCCCGACGAGGGTGAACGCCAGGATCACCAGGACGACACATGTCGCCGGCGGGACGATGTACCACCAGGCCCCGAGGCTCGGCGCCCCGATCGCCTGGGCGGCGTTGAGCAGCTGCCCCCACGACGGGGCGAACGGGTCGCCCAGCCCGATGAACGCGAGCGTGGTCTCGGTGAAGATCGCCGCGGCGAAGGTCAGGACCGTGTTCGCCACGATCAGGTTGGTGACGTTGGGGAGGATGTGCCGGCGCATGATGTGGCCGGGGCCGCTGCCGATGACCCGTGCCCGGTCGACGAACATGCGCTCCTTCACCGACAGGGTCTGGGCCCGGATGATCCGGGCGGTGCTCGCCCAGCTCGTCAGGCCGATGACCACGACGATGACGATCAACTTCGCCTTGATCCCCGCGATCTCCGCGTCGTCGCCGACGATGTCGAGGATGATCGGGGCGAGGAGGACCGCCAGGACGAACGTCGGGAGGATGAGGAAGAAGTCGGTCAGGCGCATCAGGACGTTGTCGATCCGGCCACCCCGGAAGCCGGAGACGATGCCGATGACGGCCCCCAGCAGGATCGTGATCAGCGTGGCCAGCAGGCCGATGGTGAGCGAGATCCGCGCTCCGTGGACGGTCTGATTGAGCATGTCGCGGCCGAGGCCGTCGGTCCCCAGCAGATGCGTCAGGCTGGGTGGCTCGAGCGCGGTGCCGCTCGCCGTGGTCGCCGTCTCGAGCGCACCGACGAACACGTTCGGCAATGCTGCCAGGACGACGAACACGAGGAGGATCGCGAGCCCGACCACGCCGTCGGTGCGGCGGGCATAGCGGCGCCCGAAGTCGCGCGCGTTTCGAACGCGCAGCCGCCAGCGCTCGCCGCGCAGGTCCACCGGAGCCGTGGCGGCGCTCACGCTCGGACTCTTGGATCGAGCCGTCCGTAGATGAGGTCCGCCCCGAGATTCGCCAGGATCACGGCCACCGAGATGAGCAGGAAGATCCCCTGCAGGACCGGGTAGTCGCGAGCCGCCAGCGCATCGACCGTGAGCGTGCCCAGGCCCGGCCAGTTGAATACGATCTCGGCGGTGATCGCGCCGGCGACGACGTAGCCGAGGTTGATGGCGATGACCGTCACGGTGGGAAGCAGTGCGTTCGGGAAGGCGTGATCGCGCAGGATGCTCCGGTCCTTCAGGCCCTTGGCGCGGGCCGTCGTGACGTAGTCCTCGCCTCGGGTCTCGATGATCGACGAGCGCATGAGGATCGAGTAGCCGCCGATCAGCCCGAGGCTGACGGTCGCGAGCGGCAGGACGAGGTGCCTGGCGAAGTCCAGCAGCTGGTCGATCGGCGACTGGTACTGCGCCCCGGGCGACAGCATCCCGGAGGTCGGGAACCAGCCGAGGCCGGCCGCGAAGATGATGATCAGCGGCATGCCGATCACGAAATACGGCATCGAATACAGGATGAGGCTGATGCCATTCCCGACTCGATCGAGCGTGCCGCCGCGCTTCCAGCCCGCCGCCGAGCCGAGGGTCAGCCCGACGACGATCGCGATCAGCTCGGCCAGCCCGATGAGGATGATCGTGGGCCAGAACCGGACCCCGATCACCTCGGTCACGGACTCACCCCGGAACTCGAACGACAGCCCGAGATCCCCCGAGGCGGTCGTCTGTAGGTACGCCAGGAACTGGCTGTCCGGGTTCACCTTGAGCGACGGCGGGTCGACCGAGATCTCGAGCGGAAGGAGCGGCTTGTCGAGGCCGAACCGCGCCCGCGCGGCGGCGATCGACTGGGCATCCAAGTGCGGGTTGCGCAGGAGGATCCGCTCGGGAGAACCGGGCATCAGCCGGAAGAGCATGAAGTTGAGGATCACGACGAAGACGAGGGTGGCGATCGCCTGAAGGACCTTGCGACCCAGGTAGCTCGGGCTCACGGTCGCCCCGCGGGGTCAGGTCGTGCGGCCGGACCGACGACCGGCGCCGGTCACTCGTCGTCCTCGTCGTCGCCCTTGGACGAGCTGCGCCGTCGAGCGAAGAGGACCGCGATGACCGCGATGACGACGACCGCCGCCAGGATCGGGACGATCGGCAGGCCGCCGCTCGACGAGGTGCTGCCCCCGCTCGGAGCCGGTGACGCGGTTCCGCCGCCAGTCGTGGGAGCGCTCGAGGCCGCCGTCCCGCCCGAGGGCACCGCCGTGGGGCTCGGAGCCGCGGACGCGTCGGTGAGCAACGTCTCACCGAGGGTGCTGTAGGCGAACAGCGGCGTCCCGTTGGCTGGCTGGTTCTGCCACCCGCCCCACTTGTCGGTTCGATAGGCAGTGAGCTCGTCGTCGTAGAACAGGATGTGGTACGGCGCCTGGTCGTAGAACAGGTTCTGCATCTGGGCGAGGAGCTCGTGACGCGCTTCGGGCGTCGGTGCGTCGTGCTGTTGCTGGTAGAGCTGGTCGTACTGCTGGTTGCACCACAGGCTGTCGGACGAATAGCCGATCGCGTCGCACTTGAAGACCTGGAGCGCGTCGTCGGGGTTCGGGCCCCACGACCAGTCCCAGATGAACATGTCGTAATCGGCCTTGTTGCTCGCGCCCCCGGCTTCGGGCGGCAGCATCACGTCGACCAGCGCGCCGCTGTCGTACACCTTCGGGGTGACCTTGATCCCGAGCTGGCCGTACCACTCCTGGATGAACTGGCCGACCGACGCGAAGTTCGGGTTGTCGTCGGGCATGACCAGCCGCAGGCTGATCGGCTTGCCCTCCTTGTCGAGTCGCGCGCCAGACGCGTCGAGGACGTACCCGGCCGCGTCGAGCTTCGACTTGGCGGCATCGATGTCGAAGGTACGCGGCGTCGTCGGGTCGACGTGCCAGTCCGTGATGACCGGCGGGATCTGGGTCGAACCGATCGTGCCGTATCCGCCGAGCACGTTGTCGATCAGCTTCTGCTTGTCGATCGCGTAGCCCAGGGCGTCCCGGAAAGCCGGGTCCTGGAGCGCCTTGGTCGACGGTCCGCCGCCCTTGATCGTCTTGCCGGTGCCGGTCCCGTAGGTGTTGAAGCCGAGCTCCGTCCAGCCGTTCGATGCGCCGTTGACCGTCTTGACGTTCGGCACGGTCTTCAGCTGGTTGAACAGGTCCTTGCTGATTCGCCGGGCGTAGTCGATCTCGCCGGCCTTCAGGGCCTGGACCATCGTGTCGGTGGTGCCGAAGAACTGGATGATGATCTGCTCGGGGGCGGCCTTCTTGCCCCAGTAGGTCGGGTTCTGCTTGAGGCGGGCGTACTCGCCCGTCTTGAATTCGGTCAGCAGGTAGGGCCCCGTCCCGACGGCACCGCTGCCGTCGGCCGGCGGGTCGAACTTCGCTTCGCCGAGCTGCTTGTAGTCCATCTTGCCCCAGATGTGCTTGGGCAGGATCGGGATATAGGTCTGGAGGATCCGGTCGGAGGCGTCGTCGGTGGTCGCGATCATCGTCGTGGCGTCGGGGCATTCGACCTTCGTCACCCCGGCATCCTTCAGGGCCGGGTCGATGTACCCGACCCCGACACTGTCGCCCTTGGCGATGGCGTCGATGACGAGCCCCCACGAGAAACAGGCATCGGCCGACGTCGCCGGCTGACCGTCGGACCACTTCAGGTCCGGACGGAACTTGAACGTCCAGGAGTGACCGTCGGCGGCTCGCTCCCACGACGTGGCATACCCCGGGATGGGCTCCAGGTTCGGCCCGAACCCGACCAGCTGGTCGTAGGTCAGCTCGAACGCCTCGTAGCCGCTCGTGAGCGCGGTCACATACGGGTTGAGAGAATCGATCTTCTGCAGCGTGCCGAGCCTGAGGATCTTGTCGTCGGCGGCGACGGCCGGAGCGGCGGCCGGCCCGAGGACGGACAGGGCCAGCGCAGCTGCGGCCGTGAGACGGGCGGCGCGAGCGGCCACGGACGAACGCATGAGATTCCTCCTCAGGGAGGCCCGGCGCAGGGACACGCCGTGAGCGACCCTCCGACCCGTGCTGGGTGTCCGGCACTGTCGCACAGCCCGGCGGAGACGGTCAACCGCCAGTCTCAGACCATGAAGTTCGTGGGCGGATCGGCCAGCTCGAGGATCGGCCGATCGACCGCGAACCCGCCGATCTCGCCCGCCGACGGCGTCGATCCGTCGACCGCCAGCTCGGACAGGATCCGACCCAGGACGGAGGCGTACTTGAAGGCGTGGGCCGCCCCGAGGGCGACCAGCACGTTCGGGGCCTCCGGCACCGGACCCACTACGAAGTCACGGTCCGGGGTCAGCGTGTAGAGGCACGTCTTGGTGAGGAGATCCGGGCCGAAGGCGCCGGGTAGATGCGCGCGCACGAAGGCGCCGACGCGGGAATGCGCGTCCGGATCGATCTCGAACGTCCGCTCGGCCGGCGTGGTCGGTCGACCACCGACGTCCTGGGCCGCCTTCGGACCGGGCTCGCCGTAGGTCGGGAAGCCGTAGAAGCACGGCTCGTCCATCCAGATCCAGACCGGGAAGCGATCGG
>JADGQI010000067.1 GCA_017881905.1 Chloroflexota bacterium | reverse complement strand
GCGAGCAGGCCCAGGATCAGCGCCGGCGCATCGGTCGGAGGGGCGATCGGGCCTTCGGGCGTGACCCCCATGATCGACACGAGGATCGCGGCCACGATCGAGGTCGCCAGGATCACCGGGATCGCGGCTGCGGCGCCGATGAGCAGGTCCCCGGCGATCCGGGCGGGCGGTGTCTTGACGATCCCGGTCGCGATCTCGCTCCAGCTCAGTGCCCCGGTCCCGACGACCGTCATCCCGAGCAGCCCGAGCCAGACCGCGCCGATCAGCGTGACGCCGATCAGCGTCCCGATCGGCGTGCGAAGGTCGAAGCCGGCCAGCTGGAATGGCAGCTCGACCAGGAGCGTCAGCGGGACGCTGGCACCGAAGACGAGGAACGGCGAAGGGCCGCGATAGGCGAGATCGGTCCGATCGCGGCGCTCGATCGCCTGGGCACCGGCCGCGGCGGTCAGGCCGAGGCCGAGGAGCAGCGCTCCGATGACGGCGAGGACCAGCCCGCCGAGCCCGCCCGAGCCGGACACGATCGCCACGCCGAGGAGCGGGCCACCCATCGCCGTGGCGAGCCAGCCGACGAGATACAGGCCGGGGGCCCGGCGTCCGTCGAGCGAGAACGTCTGCAGACCTGGTCGGGACGCAGGTGGCACGACGGGTGCGCCCGGACCTTCGGGCGGGACAGGAACGGGGGATGTCGAAGCGTCGCCGGTCGGGTCGGCGGCCAGGTCCTCGCCGGTCGGGTCAGTGGCCGGGTCGTCGCCGGTCGCATCGGGCGCCGGGTCGTCGCCGGTCGCATCGGCCGCCGGGTCGTCACCGGCCGGTCCGTCGACCGGGCCGGTCAACGCTCCGGGACGGGGCCGGGGGACTTGCGGGACGTGCCCCTGATCGGCTTCCGAGTCGACGTCGTTCTGGCTTGCACCGGCTGACCGGATGCTGCCGGGGTCGGGCCCGGAGCGACGGCCGGAGCGGCGGGTGCGGCGACCGGGAGCGGTGCGGCCTGCGGCCCCCACAACGCGGGCGATTCCGACCGCTGGACGACGACGGCCGGGCGAGGCGCATTGAACGCCGCGGCGACCTCACGACGCTCGAAGTCCTTGCCGCACCATGCGCACAGCGACCACTCGAGCCCGACGAGCCGGCTGCAGTTCGGGCAGACCCGGTGGAGCCTCGTCCGGCAGGAGGGGCAGAGCAGCCACTCGTCGTTGATCCGGCGATGACAGCCCGGGCAGTGCGGGACCGACTCGACCTCGTTGAGGAGCGCCTCCTCGGCGAGGGCCCGCTCGTTGACGTCGCCGATCCGCTCGTGCGGCCTGACGATCCGGTAGATGATCACCGCCAGCACGAAGAAGACGGGGGTGAACAGGATGACAAGGCTGGCCGCGAGGTACGGCGCGACGGGGTTGTCGGTGCGGCCCTGAAGGTCGCGGAACGCCCAGTACGCCGAGGCGAGCCAGAGTCCGACGACGTAGACCGCAGACGCCTTCAGCCCGAACTGCACGATCGGATTGCCGAAGAAGCCTCCGATCGCCGTTCCGATCGGCGCGAGGATTTGGTCCATCGGCTGGTGCTAGCCTCCCGCGGGGCGATGTCCGACAGCGTCGTCCCGGCGGGCACGGCCGGTGCGTCGGGCGCAGTGTAGCAGGGGCGAACGCGACCGCTAGACGGTCGGGCCGCTCACTTCGTTGCGTTCGGGCCGGCTGGCGGCGACGCCACCGACGAGAAGCAGGACCGCTCCGGCAAGGAGGACGGCGACGCCGGTGCCCCCGCCGAAGGGTCGGGCGTAGTAGGCGAAGGCCAATCCGGCAAGCAGTCCGCCGACGCCGATCGGCAGGACTCCGGACCGGATCCAGCCCGGGACCGGGTTCTCGACCAGATGCAGGCCCAGGACGACGATCACGGCAGCGATGAGCAGGACGTGGCCGAGGTTGGCCAGACCCCACTCCGCGGTGTAGCCGACGCCGCGCGACCCGAGGACCCCGTCGGTCGCCCATGGCAGGACGAAGCTGACGATCGCCAGGGTCGATCCGCCGATGACCAGCCAGTCGGACATCCGACGGGCCGCCGCGGCACCCCGGTCGGCGACGGGTCCGCTCGCCACGATCGAGGCTCCATTCGCGGGATGGTCGCCGTTGGCGTTCCCGGTCGGCATGGTCGCCCGATACGGGTCGGACCAGGTCGGGGCGGACGCAAGCATCGTGGATCCGGGTCGCCCCACCGCTGGGGCCGCATACGTCGCGGAAGGGGCGAGGTAGGCACCGGCGACCGGTGCGCCGCCGCGGTCCCTCCCGTTGGCCGACGCCGCGGGCGGGGTCGCCGTCGGCGCCAGGACGGTGCCGTTGCCCGGTACGTCGGCGGGGCGGGGCGGGCGTTGTGTCTTCGGGGGCCGGCTCGCGGTCGCCGTGGCGACCGCAGCGGTCGCGGAGGCCGGGGCGACCGCGGGGGTCGTGGCTGCGGCGGGCCGACCGGCGGGAGCATCGGACCAGTCTTGGAGGATCGGCGGCGCGACATTCGGGACCGGTCCGAAGATCGAGGTCTGGGCGTCGACGTCGGTCGATGCGGCCGTGGGCTGGGCCGCCGGCCTCGGTCGGGGCAGCCGGCGCGGAGCGCGCTTGGCCGGCTCGGCAGGAGGCCCCGCGACGACGGGTGGGTCGGGCTCGACGACGATCGGCGTCGGAGTCGGCGGCGCGTCGACATCGGGCTCCGGGCGGCGGGCGGACGCGATCGGGCGATCCTCGTCGACGTCGGGGAGCATCGGGTCCACGACGGGCGCGTTCGCGTACCGGCGGGACGAACCGACGACGGACGCCAGCAACGTCCCACACGACTGGCACGACAGCCGGCCGGGTGCGACCGGGCTCCCGCATTCCGGGCAGACGACCGACGTTGCCGTCATCCAGTTCCTCCCGCGGTCATGCGCACCGATCCAGCGGCGCGGCGCGGTCTACAGGGTGCCACCCGACCCGGGGACGAGACCACCCACCCGATGGTCCCCCATGACGGCCAGACTCCAGGCGGCACTGCGCCATGCCGCGACGAGCCCGGCGAGCGCGAGCGCGCCGCCCCAGACCGCGACGAACAGGGCTACCGCCAGCGCGGTCACGAGCGGCGACGCGCCGCCCAGCAGGGCCGATCGCGCCGCGGACCAGGCGACGACCGCTGCGACCGATGCAGGAGCGACGACCAGAACCCCCGCCAGTCCCGTCGCGCCGAGCACCTCCAGGGCCCGGATCGGGTGCCGCGCGGTCCATCGCAGCGCGCCCGTCACCGAGCCGATCGTGCCCCGGTCCTCGGCCATCGCGCGGCGGATGCTCACCGACCCGAGCAGCTCGCTGATGAGCCAGCCGAGCACGAGCAGCGCGACGACCTCGGGGGCGGCCAGCAGGACCCGGATCACGAACGGCGCATTCGAGTCGGACGGCAGGATGAGCTCCTCGTAGCCGACCTGGCCGAGACGGGTCGCCCCGAGCGCGATGGCCAGCCCGAACGGGACCAGGCTGATCAGCCGGATGGCGCTCAGCGCGGCAAGACCGGGGTCGCGCCGTCCATCGGATGGCCGCGCGACCACCGCTCGGACGAGAGCACGCTCGGCCGCGACCGAGATGACCGTCCCCACGAGGATCCAGACACCCACGACGACGATCGTGGTGACGACCAGGCCGACGAACCGGGGCGAAGGACCGGCCGCCGTGACCGCGTTCGGGCCGATGAACCTGCTCACCCCGACCACGCTCGGGAGGACGACGATCGGAAGGGCGAGGATCACGATCCCGCCGCTGGCCAGGAACCCCGCCAGGGCGATGGCCCACAACCTCGGATCGCCGATGACGCGGCGGCCGGCGCGACCGAGCAGACCCCCGGTCACGAGCTCCGATTCACGGGGCGGGGCTGATCTTGACCAGTGCGTCGAGCTGGCGGAGGGCGTCCTGGACCTTGGCCATCTCGACACCGTACGTTGCGAAGTCTCCAGCGCGCAGGGCCGCCTGGGCCTGCTCGAAGTGATCGTTCGCATAGGCGATCAGGGCGGCGACATCGCCCGACGGCGGGGACGCGCCCGGTCCGGTCGACGGGGTCGGGGTGGGACTCGTGACTGGGCCGGCGCTGGAGGTCGGGCCCGGGCTGGACGACGGGCCGGGGCTCGGGTTCGTCGCCGGCTGGGCCGCCAGGAGCAAGCCGAGCGCCTCGGTCAGGGTCTTCCCCCAGACGATCTGGCGTGGCGTGGCGAGGATGATCCGCTGGAACTCGGGGAAGGCGCTGTTGGCCGACTGGAGGTAGACCGGTTGGAGGTAGATCAAGGCATCCTGGATCGGCACGACGATCAGGTTGCCGCGGATGACCTTGCTACCGGCCTGGTCCCACAGGGTCGTCTGGGCCGCGATCAACGGATCGGCGTCGATCTTCGCCTCGATCTGGGTCGGTCCCAGGACCGACGTCGACTGCGGGAACCGGTAGACCCTGACCGTCCCGTAGTTCGGCTCGTCCATCCGGGCGGCGATCCACGAGATCATGTTCGGGCGGGTGCTCGGGACCATCGGCTGGAGCAGGAGGAACTCGGGATCGGGCTCTCCCGGCATCCGCATGACGACGTAGTAGGCCTCGTTCGGCAGGCTCTGCGTCCCGCCCGGATCCGGCGGCACCGTCCACAGGTCCTCGTTGTTGTAGAAGGCCGCCGGATCGGTGATGTGATAGCGGGCGTACGTCCTCGTCTGGGAGTTGAACATCTCCTCGGGGACGCGCAGGTGGGCCTTCAGGTCGGCCGGCATCTTGTCGAGTGACGTGAACAGGGACGGGAAGATCTTCTCGTAGGTCCGGACGATCGGGTCGCTCGGGTCCGAGACGTAGAAGGTCATGTCGCCGGTGTAGGCGTCCATCACGATCTTGACGCTGTTGCGCAGGTAGTTGAACGTGTCCTCGGCGAGCCCGCTCCCGGCGGGCAACGCGCTCGTGTCGAGCCACTGCGCGTTGGGGAACTTGTCGCTGACCGTGTAAGCGTCCTGGATGTAGACCAGCCGCCCCTCCGCGGTGACGACCATGTACGGGTCCTTGTCGTACGTCAGGAACGGCGCGATCCGCGGCAGGCGATCGGCGATCGAGCGATGGAACAGCAGCTGGCTGTCGGCGGTGACCTGGTCGCTGATCAGCAGGTTGAGGTCCCGGAAGCGCAGGGCGAACAGGAGCCGGGACAGCGTCGTATCGAGCTTGACGCCGCTGGTGCCACTCCAGCGCGTCGTCTGACCGGGCTCGACCTGACCGTTCGCGGCACTGACGCCGACCGGGTAGTCGAACTCGCTCTGGCGAGCGCCGGTGATGATCCAGTCGCTCGGTCGCTCGCCGAAGTAGATGCGCGGCTGGGTGACCGTGGGCGCACCGGCGAGCGACGTCGACGGCAGGTCGCGGATGATCAGCGACGGCTGGCCGCCCTCGGTCGCCTCGTTGACCGGGACCATCGCCACCCCGATCCCGTGGGTGTAGGTGATCCGCTGGTTGACCCAGGTCCCGCCCTGGGGGTTCCGTTCAGGAGCGAGCTCACGGCCCGACAGCATCACCTGGCGCTTGCTGCCGTTGATCTCGTACCGGTCCGTGTCGACATCGGTGAAGATGTAGTACTGGCGGACGGTCTGGAGCTGGTCGAGCGAGTCCCGCAGCGGACGGTAGTCCCACAGCCGGGCGTTCTGGAAGGTCGATGCCTCCTTCACGACGTCGGCCTGGGTCAATGGAGCCTCCCCGCCATAGTCGCGGCGCTCCCATCTCGCGATGTCGAACGACGTCCGGGTCATGTTGATGTTGTTCGAGATGTACGGCGTCTCCTTGTTGAGCTGATCGGGCTCCACCTCGAGGCGCTGGATGAGACTGGGGTAGACCGACCCGAGGACGATCGACGCGCTGAACCACAACAGGACCACGGCCGCCAGCGGCCACATCGCGTGGGTGAAGGCCCCGATGACGAGGAACGCGGCGGCGAACGCCGAGACCGCGGTCAGCACGTCGTAGGCGAGGAACCGGGCGTTCTGATCAGTGAAGCTCACGCCGACGAAGGTGCCGCCCTGGGTGCTGTAGACGAGCTCCAGTTTGTCGAGCTGATAGCCCCAGGCGACCGACAGGAGGTACAGCCCTCCGAGCACGGCGAGATGCACCCGCATCGAGGTCGTGAACACGAGGCCGCCGCGGACCCCCGCCAGCAGGTAGCGCGCGAAGGTCAGGACGAGGGCCGCGATCAGCAGGCTGTTGAGCGCGGTCTGGAGCGAATGCAGGAACGGCAGCTCGAACAGGTAGAAGCTCACGTCGCGCCCGAAGATCGGGTCGACGACGGGCGGCACGCCGGCGGGCGAGAACGGCACCTGGTTGCGCCACAGCTGGACCGTCTCCCACTGACCGGCAGCCGACGCGGCGGTGGCCAGGGCGATGATCACCGCGACGCCGATGAGCACCCAGCGGATGATCGGCACGAGGTCCGGCATCTCGTCCGCGTCGAACGTGATCGTCCGGACCGGTCCCTGTCCGAAGCCGGCACCGGCGAACGTCGCACGCGTGCCGCCTCGACCGACGCGGCCGTCCTCGACCCCGAACGCCTCGCCGAGACGGGCAGCGAACTCGCCGATCATGCCCATCCGCTCGGGATCGGGCGGCGGCGCCAGCCGCCCGGCGAGCCAGATGTTGAACCCAAAGAAGGCCCCGACGACGATCAGGACCGCCACGAACAGAACGACCTGCGTCCCGAGCCGGGTGTAGAACACCGAATCGAAGCCGACGCTGCGGTACCAGATCGCATCGGTGACCAGGTCGAGGACCACGCCGGCGAGGGTGACGACCGCGAAGATCGCCAGGAACACGACGGCGATCACGATGCCTCGGGCACGGTCGCGTCTCCGCGGCGCTCCGTCGTCAGGGCCACCGACGCGCACCGGCCGCGGTCGGCGCGGACCGCCCGGTCCGCCCGCGCCCGGGACGACGTGGGGTCGATCGGGCTCGCGGTCGGGTCCGTCCTGATCGCCCGTGTCTCGGTCGTCCGGGTCGACGTCGTCCGCCTCGGGATCGCGGGAGGCTCGATCATCGTCGTCGGTCGGATCGGGACGGTCGGCCGTAGCCGGTCGGGTGGCTGGATCCTGGCCGGCGGAGAGCGCCTCCTGCCGACGGCGGATCTCCTCCATGAACTCGTCCCAGAGGTTCTTCACGTCGCCCGGAGTCTACCCTGCGGCGCGACGAAGGGCCGTCGAGCGCCGCTCAGGGTCTGGCGAGGCCTTCGATCGCCCGTCGAAAGCCGGCCAGGACCGTGTCGGCGAGCTCGTTGGGACGCATCGATGCGGCTCGCATCGGCTCCCACTGGAACGCCGCTCGGACCGCCACCGGCGAGCGCCACGGCTGGATCGGGTCGTCCGGCTGGGCTACCTGAGCCAGCCGGATCGAGAGGCGTCCGTCGGCCTCGAGGATGAGCCCCGACAGGGCCCCGGTCAGCGCGGGTCCGAGGCGCACGAGCGGCGGGTCGGGCGGCGGACCCGCAGCCGGGGCGACGTCACGGAAGCTGACCACGCCGTCGTCGTCGGCGACCCACAGGATCGACAGCCACCACCCATCGTCGAGGGTCGACGGTCGGCTCATCCCGGCACGCAGATGGCGGTCGCCGATGGCGACGTCGTGCTCGCGGATGAACGATGGACCGGGAGGGCTGAGGCGGGTCGGCATGCGGCGAGGATAGTCGTGCCGAGCGAGCCGCGGCGGTGGGCCCTCGAGGCGTCGCGAGCCGGGTCAGGCCCCGGGCAGGCTCGGGTCGGAGCTGGCCGTCGGGTCGGCGGCGCCCTCGGACTCCTCGGGCGTCGCCACGTCCCCGACGGTCGCCGGCTCATCGACCATCGCCGACGCGGCCGGCAGCGTGGGGTCCGTCTCGGCGACCGCCGTCTCCATCGCCTCGGCGGCCGCGGCGTCGTCGAGGTGCGCCTGGATGGCGGCGGCAGCCGCTGCCGGATCGGCGTCCGGCGCCAGGACCATGTCCGCCGTGATCGATCCTGCCTCGGCGGCCAGGTCCGCGATCAGCGCAGCCCGCTCGAGGCGGAGCATCTCCCGCCGGACCTCGATCGGCGGGAGGTCGAGCGATCCAGGCGGCGCGATCGGCTCGGTCGCGTCCTCGTAGTCGAGGTCGCCGCTGATCCACGACATGATGCGGCTCTTCTTCTGGGGCGCTCCCCGCCGGAATGCGAGCTTCTCGAGGTCGACCGCGGTCAGACCGGGGAGCTGCTTGTCGACCTCGCCGACGAGGTTGGCCTGACACGACGGGCACGTCTTGGCCGTGGGATCCGGGAGCTCGGCGGAGCACCACGGGCAGCGCGACAGGGACGGAGCGATCGCAGGCGCGTCGTCGGTCGGTTCGGCCATGGCCGGAATGCTAGCGCGTCCGTCGAGGGGGTTGATCCCCCGAATGTCCTACTCCCACTCGATCGTGGCGGGGGGTTTCGAGCTGATGTCGTACACGACGCGGTTGACCCCCGGGACCTCGTTGACGATGCGGGACGAGATCTTCCCGAGGACGTCGTAGGGCAGCTTGGCCCAGTCCGCGGTCATCCCGTCGTCGCTGGTGACCGCCCGGATGGCGACGACGTTGGCGTAGGTCCGGCCGTCGCCCATGACCCCGACCGAGCGGACCGGCGTCAGGATGGCGAAGGACTGCCAGACGCTCCGGTACAGCCCGGCCGCCTTGATCTCGTCGATGACGATCCAGTCGGCGTCCCGCAGCGTGTCGAGCCGTTCGGCGGTCACCTCGCCGATGATCCGGATCGCCAGCCCCGGCCCGGGGAACGGCTGGCGCTGGACCATGGCCTCGGGCAGGCCGAGCTCGACCCCGACGGTCCGCACCTCGTCCTTGAACAGGTAGCGCAGCGGCTCGATCAGCTTGAATCGCAGGTCCGCCGGCAGCCCGCCGACATTGTGATGGGTCTTGATCTTCTGGGCTGCCTTCGTCTCGGACGTGGCGCTCTCGATGACGTCCGGGTAGAGGGTGCCCTGGGTCAGGAAATCGATCCGGCCGAGCTTGGTCGCCTCCTCCTCGAACACGCGGATGAACTCGTCGCCGATGATCTTCCGCTTCTGCTCCGGATCGATCACACCCGCGAGACGGGCCAGGAACCGGTCGCGCGCGTCGACCATCACCAGGCGCATCCCGAGGTTGAGCTCGAAGGTCGCCCGGAGCAGCTCGGATTCCTTCTTGCGCATCAGGCCGTGGTCGACGTAGATGCAGGTCAGCCGGTCGCCGACCGCCCGATGGACGAGCGCCGCCGCGACCGCCGAGTCCACCCCGCCGCTGAGCGCGCAGATGACCAGCCCGTCCGAGCCGACCTCGCGAGCGTGAGCGTCCACCCGGGTGCGGATCTCGGCGACCGTCGAGTCGATGAAGTTGGCGGCGGTCCAGGTCGGTTCGATGCCGGCGATGCCGAGGACGAAGTTGCGCAGGACATCGCGGCCGCGAGGGGTGTGGACGACCTCCGGGTGGAACTGGATCCCGTACAGGTTCCGACTCGGGTCGACCAGGCCGGCGAACGGGGTCGAGTCGGTCTGGGCGGTCGAGTGGAACCCTTGCGGCAGTCGGGTGATCGAGTCGCCGTGACTCATCCAAACCGGCTGATCGCGGTCGATCCCGCTGAACAGGCGGTCGTCGGCGGTGATCGTCACCGTCGCAGGGCCGTACTCGCGCTTCGCGACCGGGAGCACGTCCCCACCGAGCTCGAGGGCCATCATCTGCGCCCCATAACAGATCCCCAGCACAGGGATCCGGCCGCTCCAGATGGCGGGATCGGGCTTTGGCGCGTCGGTGTCGTAGACCGACATCGGGCCGCCGGACAGGATGATCGCGCGGGCGTTGCGACGCTCGAGCTCGGCGAGCGGCGTGTCGTGCGGCAGGAGCTCCGAATAGACGTTCAGCTCGCGGACGCGGCGGGCGATCAACTGGGCGAACTGGCTGCCGAAATCGAGGACGACGACGGTGGCCGGTTCGCCGGCGGAGGTGCCGAGCGGAGCCCCACCGCCCGGGCGATCCCCCGGCGATCGGTCGGGTCCGGGGGCCTTGAGCGCGGTCTCGAGGTAGGCCTCGACCTCGGCATCATCGGGGGCGAGGACGCGATGCCCCGCGTTGGCGACCTCACCGTGGACGGTCTTCCCGCGGTCCCGGACCGGCGGAGCGTCCTCGGGCGTCTCCACGTCGCTCAATCGCCACCCTCCGCTCAGCCGCCTGGTGGCGTCCAGTCTACCCGGGCGGACAGGTCGAAGCGGCGCCGGGGGGATCGGCGGTGGGGCGTCGTCGACGACGTCGCGTGGGGGCGCGGCGCCAGCGGGGCTCGCGACCGAAGGTCAGCCCGGGGTGTCGGTCCCGCTCGGCGTGGCCGCGGGCTTCGGCTTGGCGTCCGTCCGCGGCTTCCCGGCGGCCACCCAGGCGGCGTCGAACGATCCGTCGGCGTTCTTCGTCCCGACGGCCGACAGCTGCATCCCGACGTCGACGTCATCCAGGCCGGGCGTCGTGGCGCCACGAACGAAGAACTTCGTGCCCGCGCCGATCTGGATCGTGGCCTTCGACCCGTCGCGCTGCTTGACGGTGATCGTGTCTTTGGTCTTGGACAGGACCTCGCCGCCGACCCGGTCGAGCCGGACCTGGATCCGGACGGTCGAGGCGCTGAACGCGTCGCCCGGACCCTCGGTCCCCGAGACGATGACGACCGAGTCGACCTTCAGGTCCGACTTCTTTCCGTCGGTCGGTCCGAGCTTGAAGGTCGTCGACCCGGTCAGGGTCACGGTGCGGGTCGAACCGTCGCGCAGCTTGACGGTCATGTCGTTCCCGTCGATGGCGCTGACCGACCCGGCGACGACGGGCAGATAGACGCTCAGCCCGGTGACGGTGTAGGTCCCGTCGGCGTTGCGCTGCTGGCGCAGGATGACCCGGTCGCCGGCCTTGAGGTCCGCGACCGTCGCAGCCTTGCCATCCTTGTCGATCTTCGTGTCGGAGCCGACGGTGATCGTCCGGGTCCAGCCGTCATCGGTCTTCAGTCCGATCTTCGATCCATCGATCGAGTCGATCGTGATCGACCGGCCGACCGTTGCACCGAACCCGCCTCGCTGGCCTGCCAGCCCCTGACCTCCTCCACCGAAGAACTCCCGGAGCCCGAGCCATCCGCCGAGGAATCCGGTGCGATGGTCGGCCTTGCCGGGAGCGGCGCTCGCCTTCGAGTCTGCCCCTGGTCCGGTCGGGGCCGGCGAGGCGCCGAGGACGACGACCGCGCTGAGCGCGAGCGCGAGGCACGCTCCCACGACGACCCCGATCCGGACGAGGTCGAGGACGCGACGGGATGGGTCGCGATCGGGTCTGGTATCCGGCGTGCTCGCGGTCATGGTTCCTCCGGGGGTCGATGGAACGCACTCTAGCGCGGGATGGGGACCGGGCACGAGAGACGGGACGCCGGCGGGGACCGAAAGCGGTGCGTCGGAGCAACCAGGGTCAGCGCTTGAGGTCGACCCGCTCGCCTCGGTAGCTGCCGCGAACCGACCGCACGCCGTCCGCATCGTCGAAGTAGCTCAGCCGGTTGCCGCCGCCGAGATGGACCGCCAGGCGGAAGGTCCCAGCGTCGTCGTCGATCTTGCCCGACCCGGTCATCGCTGCGCCCCGGGTGAAGACGCATCGGTCGAGCGTCAACGCGGTCCCGCCGGAGACCGGCGTGTAGGTCAGTGTCCCGCCGAGGTTGCAGCCCATCGTGATCGGATCCTGGTCGACCCGGTACGTGTAGTCGTCGGTGTTGGTGATCTGCGACTCCATCGCGGTCATCAGCGCCAGGGCGTCGCGGTAGTCGGCTGCCCGCGGCTTCGCGTTCGGCACGTACGGGTCGATGACGTCGTTGGGGCAGGTGGTCACCCGTGTCGCCGGCAGCGTGCCCGTGACCAGGTAGTCGGTGATCGGCTTGTCCGGGCAGGCGTCGCCCCGCCCGAAGATCACGTGATCGCCGCCGAGCGCCTCGAACAGGTAGGCGTTCGGCAGCCGTCCGTACAGGCGCATCGCGTTCGAGATCGGGGTGGCGACGTCAGCCGTGGCGGTCAGGATGAACGTCGGGTAGGGCGGGTCGACGATCGCCTTCGGCCGCGGATCGGTCTTCGGCTGGGCCGGCCAGTAGACGCAGGGGAGGTCCCCGTAGAAGGTCGAACCGAGACGAAGGTCGTTGATCCCGGCCTTCGCTCCCTCGTCCATCCAGGCGGCCGCCCTGGCGTCCGGCGTCCCGCCGTCGAGGTAGAACGCGTAGTCCTGGCACTCGGTCGAGTAGTACATCGCGTCGCTGTACGTTGGGTCGGGGATCGCGTGGAGGGTCTCCGGGTCGAGCACGATGCTGTCGTAGGCGGCTCGAGCGAACGGGACGTAGTCGCCGTGTGACGTGGCGGCGAGGTCGCGCAGGAACTGGGACCGGTCGTCCGGTCCGTAGGCGTAGCCCGCGGCGAGGTTGGTGAGGTCGGTCTGGGTCAGCTGGCGGGTCTCGAAGGTGCCCTGCGCGGTCGGGAAGCGGAAGTCGATCGGCCTGGTCTTGAGCCTGGCGGCCAGGGCGTCGTAGGTGGCCAGCGGGTCGCCGCCGACGAAGCCGGCGCGACAGGATGCGTCGGCCTTGCACGCCATCAGGGTCGCGTACAGGACGTCGTCGAAGGCCCGGGCGCCTTCCTTGTAGTAGGCGATCGCGTCCGGGACCAGGTCGACGGGACCGTCGATGAACAGCGCCTTGACGCGGTCCGGATGCGCCGCGGCGTAAGTCTGCACGTACTGGGTACCGTAACTCTCGCCGTACAGCATCATCTGGTCGACCCCGAGATAGTCCCGGAACGCCTCGAGGTCTTCGACCGCGTTGGTCGTGGCGTAGTACGGGAGATCGGCCACGTCGGCCTTGGACTCGGTCATGCAGTCCGCGACGTACTTCTTGGCGGCTGCTGCCGCGGCGTCTTGCTGGCCCGGGTCGCCCGGATCGGCGGTGCTCGAGTAGTAGACGCCGGTCGCATACGGGCACTGGATGGGGTGCGACTGCCCCACGCCGCGCTGATCCATGAACACCAGGTCGTAGTGCTCGGCGAGCTTCGGATCGAAGGCGTCGGTGTAGGGATCGGCGGCGGCCAGCCCGCTGTATCCGGGACCGCCGGTGATCGTCACGAAGGTCCCGAGCTTGGTGCCGGTCGCCCGGTGGATCGCGTAGGTGATGTCCCAGGTCGGGCCGCTCGGATCGGCGTGGTCGCGCGGGACGGCCAGGGTGATGCATTCGAACTTGCTCTTCGGGCACGCCTCCTTCTTGACGAAGGTGTACCGGATCGTGTCGCCGCCGGCCGTCGGCGACGAGGACGGACCCGGGGCACCGGATGCTGCCGGGCTCGTCGCCGGCGCCGACGGGCCGAGCGAGCTCGATGCGGCTGGAGCTTCGGCCGATGACGATGAGCCGGCCGACGGTGAGACGCCTGCCGAGGCCGCGGTCGATGGGGCGGGGACCGGCGACCCCGAAGCGGCCGGCAGCTGGCCCGGGACGTGGGTGAACCCCGGCGCCGTCGAGCCGCAGGCCGCCACCAGGGTCGCTGCCAGGAACGCCCAGAGGGCACGCCTCGGGGTCCGAAGGATCGGTCGACGGGTCGGCACGCGCGTCAGATTAGCGATCGGGGTCGACCCGGCAAGGGGCGGACGCGGCCGGCGGGACGATCAGTCTCGGTTGCGCATCGCCTCGGCGGCCATCTCGAAGTAGGCGTCGAGCTTCGCCGTGATCGGTGGCGCCGGGTCGAGCGCCGCGAGCGCGTGTCGCATGT
>JADGQI010000066.1 GCA_017881905.1 Chloroflexota bacterium | reverse complement strand
GCCAGATGCTCGTGCTGTTCGCCGTGTCGATCTTCGTCCTGACCGGGATCACCGCGATCGTCGTCGACGTCAGCTGGTACTGGGCGAACAGCCTGCGCGTCCAGCGCGCCGCCGACGCCGCCGCCCTCGCCGGCGTGGTCTTCCTGCCCGGTGACACCACCAACGCCTACGACAAGGCACGCAAGGAAGCGATCAAGAACGGCTACAACGGCACGAGCCCGGGCGTCACGGTGACCCCACTCCAGGACGCCGCGAACAAGCGCCGGCTCAACGTCACGATCAGTGCGCCGGTGTCGACCTACTTCGCGCGGATCTTCGGGATCAACTCGTTCAACGCCACGCGGACCGCCAAGGCCGAGTTCGTCCTCCCGGTGCCGATGGGCAGCCCCGACAACTACTACGGGGTCTTCGGGAAGGTCCGCACGCCCGACGGCGGCATTACGACCACGACCGATGCCGACACCGGCTGGCTGCACGTCACCGCACCGAAGGGGACCAACGCCTGGGCCAACTTCGGAGCCGTCTACCAGAGCGACGACAACTTCGCGACCTCGAGCCTCAATGCGGAGCAGCAGGCCTGGGGGACGCCACGGACCGCGACCAACACGGCGATGACGATCCCCGGCGGAGCCACCATCTCCGGCATCCAGGTCCGCCTCGAGGCTGACCGGACCACCGGCAACAACTGCCAGATCCAGGTCCGCCTGTCGTCCAACAACGGCGGGGCGTACACGACCGGGAGCGGGACCGGGATCAAGAACACGCCGAACCTCGACGGCAACCCGAACCACCAGTACACGCTGGGGAGCAGCGCCGACCTGTGGAACCGGTCGAGCTGGTCCACCTCGGACCTGGCGGATGGCAACTTCCGGGTCCGCGTGGAGAACGTCCACAACGGCAGCTGCAGCGGCACGACCAACCTCGACTACCTCGAGGTGATGGTCTCCTACTCGACCTCGACCTTCGTGCCCGACAAGAACCTGGCCGCGCCCGACGGCAGCAGCCTCACGCCGCGCGGGTTCTGGGGGACGTTCATCAACCAGGGTGCGGAGAAGGTCAACGGCGACGCCTACCTGCCCCACTGGAACCCGCGGACGTCGGGCGTCAACGCCGAATACGACCCGGTCACCTACTACAACTATGGGATCGAGATCCCCGCCGGGACCTCGGCCGGGCAGCTCTGGATCTACGACCCGGTCTTCTGCGCCACCGACTCGAGCGGCCAGTACGGGACGGGCGATCGATACTTCAGCGGCTCGGCCGCGACCAGCGCCTACTACACGTTGTACGACACCATGAACACGCCGTACGACCTGCAGGACGACGTGGCCAACGGGGTGATCGCCTCGTCGGGCAGCCTGTTCGCCAACATCCGGGCGTCGGACGAGAGCCTCGGCGGTCCGAACCTCGGCAACCCGGGCGCGTCGACCGACTGCTCCCAGGGAGCGACGAACAACAAGGGCGACGGCCGTTACTGGCACGATCGCTGGTGGCAGCTGACGGGCTCGCTCCAGGGCGGCCACACCTACCGACTCCATACCACGTCGACCAACCCTGCCAGCCCCACGGCCATGGACGACGCGGACGGGCACAACTCGTTCGCGCTGTGGTCGACGGCATCGGGCGGGACCAGCGGTCCGCGGATCTACGGGATCGGCGCGATGGAAGCCTTCACTCCGCTCGACGGCGGCGGTGCGGCCGAGTTCTACCTCGCCCAGATCGATGCGATCCATTCGGGCAAGACGATGCGGATCAGGCTGTGGGATCCCGGCGACACCGGCGACCTGTCCGCCTCCCTGCAGATCCTTCGACCGGTCCAGGGCGCGGCCCCGACCCCCGCCAGCTTCACCTGGACCGCGGTCGACGGGACCCCGACCACGGGCTCGAATTGTCCGACCAGCGGCTCCGGTTCGTCGATCACGACGAATACGGGAGGATCGTCGGTCTTCAACGGATGCTGGCTGACCATCGACGTCTCGCTCAAGAACTACACCGCCCCGCAGTCTGCCGGTGACCCGGAGCCGGGCTGGTGGCGGATCCGCTACACCATGGGCGGGAGCTCGTCGAGCAAGGCCTTCGACCTGACGACCTGGCAGGTCGACATCCTCGGCAACCCGGTCCACCTCGTCATCCCCTGACCGAGCCGGCAGGCTCCGGCCCCGTCCGCACCGAACGCGACCCGCCGACCCGACCGGCGGGTCGTCGGTCGTCCGGGTCGGGAGCTCGACAGCACCACCACCCCCGACCGCACCCCACCCGGCCGCACGACCCAAGTGATGACAATTCCTAACCGAACCGCCCAGCGTGTCGCATTTCGTCAACGGAAGATAGCCGAATCTGGGCGAAAACGAGCCATTTGTAATGTCGACCGTTAAGTACCCCTGACTAAGGTACTAGGCATGGATGACCCGAATGGGTCGTCCGGACGCCTTCTCGGGGACCGCGCCGCTTCCGACCTTCCAGGTCGCGACGACCGGCCGTCCAAGGGCGCAGAGATCGTCCGCCGGATCCGGCGCAGCGAAAGGAAAGGGATCGAATGACGGCAACCACGGCCCGGATGCGCGGGCACCTCAGGTCGGCTGGGACCGCCGCCGCCGCAGGCCTGCTGATGGCCTCGGCTGCGATCGTCCCCGTCGGCTCGCAGATCGCGCCGGCGGCGCTCGCCGCCGACCCGCTCGCCGGATGCGGCCGGATGCCGCTCGACGTCGAGTTCATCATCGACCGGTCGGGCAGCATGGGTGAGACCCAGTGGGCCACCGACGGTCACGTCCGCCTGTACTGGGCCAAGAACGCCGCCGACGGCCTCGTCGACTCGCTCGACGCGACCGGTGGCGTCGGTGGCGGCTCGAACCTTCACCACGTCGGACTGTCGAAGTTCGGCAACAGCGCGGCGTCGGTCGACCTCGCGCTCGGTACCTCCAGCGCAGCCACGGTCAAGGGGCACATCGATGCCCTGACCTCGGCCGGCAACACACCGCTCCGCCAGGGGATGGCGGTCGGCGCCGGCGACATGACGGCCAACGGTGAGGCCAGCCGCGGCGGGCTCCCCGTCAAGCACGTGATCATCCTGCTGTCGGATGGCCGGCCGAACCCGGACAACACGAACCTCAGCGGCTCGCGTCCGACCCAGGCCAACATCGACGACTTCCGGGCCTCGGCCGACGTGGTCTACTCGGTCGCCGTCGGCGAAGGCGGCACCGGTCTCAGCCAGGTCGACCTGCCGCTGATGCAGTCGCTCGCCAAGCCGGCCAGCGCCTACCGCCACGTCGTGGCCGGTAGCGACCTGCCCGACCTGTTCGACGGGATCTTCGAGGACATCGCCTGCACGCCCGGGATCAAGGTCGTCAAGTCGGCCAGCCCGGACCAGCTGGACGCCGGTGGCGGTGACGTCACCTACACGTTCAAGGTCACCAACGCGGGCAACGTCGCGCTGACCAATGTCGACGTGACCGACAAGCCCTCGTGCGGCCAGATCGACCTCGTGTCCGGTGACACGGACGGCGACAACAAGCTCGATATCGACGAGACCTGGACGTTCAAGTGCACGTCCAACGTGACCGAATCGACCACGGACGTCGCCACGGCGACCGGCCATGACGGCAACACCGAGGTCAAGGACACGTCCCAGGCCCACGTCGATGTGGCGGATCCCACTCCGACGCCGACCCCGACCGAGGCTCCGACGGCGACGCCGACCCCGACGCCGACCGACGGTCAGCCGACCCCGACCGAAGCCGTCCCGACCCCGACCGACGCACCGCCGTCGGGGGACGTGAAGGGCGAGACCTCCAAGCCCAAGACCACCCTTCCGCCGACCGACACGATCGACGGCTCGGGCACCGGCGGGACCGGCTCAGGCCTGCCGATCATCCTCATCGCCCTCTTCGGGATCGCCGTGGCGGTCGGACTCTTGAGCCCGACGTCGAACCGGTCCCGCCGACGGAACCATCGGGAGTAATCCCGGCGGGACTCCGATCGGAGCCCGGACTTAGGGTCCCCGAGACCCGGAGGGGCGTGCCGCGAGGCACGCCCCTCCGTCACGTCCGGGTACCCTGACCAACGAATGAGCAGCCCACAGCCCACCGTCCCGTTCGAGCGGTCGGTCGATGCGCTCTTCGGCCGGGATCGCGTCACGGTCCTCGACGGCGGCCTCGCGACCGAGCTCGAGCGGCGCGGGAACGACCTGTCCGACCCACTGTGGTCGGCTCGCCTGCTGCTCGAGGCGCCGGACTCGATCGTCGAGGCGCACCTCGCCTACTTCCGCGCCGGGGCCCGGGTCGCCGTGACGGCGAGCTATCAGGCCAGCTTCGAAGGCTTCGCCGCGCGTGGGATCGGCGTGTCCCGGGCCGCCGATCTGTTCCGCCTGAGCGTCGCGCTCGCCGGTCAGGCCCGCGATCGACACCTCGCCGAGCTGGCGGAGCGCGGGGCGGAGGCGCCGGCGCTGTTCGTGGCGGCCTCCATCGGGCCGTACGGGGCGATGCTCGGGGATGGGTCCGAATACCGTGGCGACGAGGGCCTGACGGTCGGCCAGCTGCGTGCCTGGCACGCTCCTCGCGTCGCGATCCTGGCCGACGCCGGTGCCGATCTCCTGGCGATCGAGACGATCCCCTCGGTCGGCGAAGGACGCGCCCTGGCCGAGCTCCTGGCGACGACCGTCGGCCCGCCGGCCTGGCTCAGCTTCACCTGCGCCGACGGCGCCACGACCCGGAGCGGCGAGCCGGTCGAGGCCGCCTTCGGCCTGGCCGGGATGACCGACCGGATCCGGGCGGTCGGCGTGAACTGCACCGCGCCGGAGCACGTGGCCGAGCTCATCGGGCGTGCCCGGGACGTCACCGACAAGCCGATCGTCGTCTATCCGAACAGCGGCGAGGCGTGGGACGCGGAACGCAGGCGGTGGGTCGGCACCTCCGGTCCGACCGTCGACGCGACCGCCGCACGCCGCTGGGTCGAGGCGGGCGCCAGCCTGATCGGCGGCTGCTGTCGGGTCGGGCCGGATCGGATCGCGGAGCTCGACGCCGCGCGGCTCACCCGCTCCGGCTAGGTCAGGGCAGCGGCGTCCGCACCGTCCGCCGCGTGGTGCGGACGATCCGGACGAAGCTCGACAGGTGACGCCATGGCTGGATGTGCGAGGCCTCGCCGGCATAGATCGTCCGGATCGGGACCCACTCGAGCACGAACCCGGCACGGATGCAGGTCGTGATCATCTCGACCTCGAACTCGAAGCCCGTCTCCTGGCTCGTCTCAAGGGCGGCCATCAACCGGCGGCTCAGCAGCCGGTAGCCCGACTGGTTGTCGGGGATGTCGCGACCGGCGGCCCAGGACATCGCCCGGCGGCCGAGCTCGTTGGCGAGGCGGCGGGTCGGGGGCATCCGGCGGAAGTCGCGGCGCCCGATGACCAGGTCGGCGCCGGTCTGCCGATGGGCCTCGAGGAATGCCGGGATCTCGCCGGGATCGTGCTGTCCGTCGGCGTCGAGCGTGAGCACGGCCTCGACATCGCGGGCGAGCGCCCAGGCGAAGCCGGCCCGGAGGGCGGCCCCCTTGCCCTGGTTCGGGACCTGGACGATGACGGTCGCGCCGGCGGCCGCGGCGACCGTGGCGGTCCCGTCGGTCGAGCCGTCGTCGACCACCAGCACCGGCAGCCGGGCCAGGGCGGCGGACACCACCCCGGCGACCCGCTCGGCCTCCTGATACGCCGGGATCAGGGCGAGGACGTCGCCCACTCAGCGGGCTCCGCCCGAAAGCCGGCCATCGCGCAGCTCGACCACCCGGTCCGCGACATCGAGCATCGCCGGGTCGTGGGTGGCGACCACCGCCGTCACGCCTTCCGTGCGGACGATCGTGCGGAGGAGGCTCATGATCGTGTGGCCGGTCTCCGAGTCGAGCTGCCCGGTCGGCTCGTCGGCGAGGAGGAGCTTGGGCCGATTCGCCAGCGCCCGGGCGATCGCCACCCGCTGCTGCTCGCCGCCCGACAGCTCGTAGGGACGGTGCCTGGCCCGCTCGGCCAGCCCGACGAGATCCAGCAGGTCGTAGACGCGCCGGTCGCGCTCGAGCCCCTCGGTCCGGACCAGGCGGAGGGGGACCTCGACGTTCTCGGCGGCGCTCAGGATCGGGACGAGGCCGAAGGCCTGGAAGATGTAGGCGACCGACGACCGACGGAGGTCGACCACCCCGGCCTCGTCGAGGCCGGCGATGTCGACCCCGTCGACGAGAACCCGGCCAGCCGTCGGCCGGTCGAGCCCGCCGAGCACGTTGAGCAGGGTGGTCTTGCCGCTGCCCGATCGACCGCGGACCGCGACCAGCTCCCCGCGGGCGACCGTCAGGTCGATCGCGCGCAAGGCATGGACGACCGATCCGCCGTCCTCGAAGTCCCGGTCGACGCCGATCGCCTGGACCATCGGTCCTTCCTGGACGAGGTCGTGCCCGCGTCGCGGTCGGTTCATCGTTCGGCCTCGTCGTCCGTCGGCCGGTCGGGCCAGACGCCGACGTGGTCGTCCTCGAGCCGCAGGCGGACGCGCTCGGACAGCTCGAGCGCCTCGATGTGGGCCCTTGGGAGCTGGAGCCGACCGACCCGGTCGAGCAACGCGAACTCCTCGGCGACCACCGCGCTGCCGTCGTCGCCCTGCTCGGTCCGGCGGCGGGTCTCGGTGCTCGTCCGGCCGTCGCGGATCCGCACGGTCCGCGCGACGTGCTCGGAGACGAGCGCATCGTGGGTCACGATCACGATCGTGGTCCCGGACTCCGCGTTGATCGTCCGCATCAGCTCGAAGATCTCGGCCGACGTGGCGCTGTCGAGCTCGCCCGTCGGCTCGTCGGCGAGGACGACCGCGGGTCCGTTCGCCAGGGCGACGGCGATGGCGACCCGCTGCTGCTCGCCGCCGGACAACCGGTCCGGTCGGTGGGTGGCGCGATCCGCCAGCCCGACCCGATCGAGCAGCTCGAGCGCGCGGCCCCGTCGCGCTGCCCGCCGATCGAGGATCAGCGGGAGCTCGACGTTCTCGGCCGCGGTCAGGTAGGGCAGCAGGTTGCGGGCCGCCTGCTGCCAGATCACGCCGACCACGGACCGTCGATAGGCCGTCCGTTCGCGTCGGCCCATCGCGGTCAGGTCGTGGCCCGCCACGCGGGCTCGCCCGGCCGACGGCGCATCGAGGCCGCCCAGGATGTTGAGCAGGGTCGACTTGCCGCTCCCCGAGGCGCCGACGATCGCCATCATCTCGCCCGCGTCGACCAGCAGGTCGAGGCCCTGGAGCGCCACGACCTCGAGGTCCGCGACCTTGAAGATCCGGACCAGGTTGTCGCACACGATCTGGGCGCTGTCGCCGTAGCGGGCTCGACTCACCGGCCTCCTCGCCTCACTGGATGCCTCGACGCAGGGCGGCGGGCGCGGAGGGTTCACGCTCGACCAGCGCGCCCAGCCCGACCCCCAGCCCGACGATCAGGATGATGACCGCCGCGAGCAGCCCGAGCTGCTCCAACCCGATCCGGACCGGGACGTCGAGGTCGGAGCCGACGATGGCGCCCAGCCCGAGGCCGGGTCTGAGCGCCTCGAACGTGCACGTCCCGAGGATGATCCCGAAGCCGACGGCGAGAGCCACGGTCGGACCGTGCTCGACGACCGTCAGCCACAGGCTCTCACTCCTGGTCAGGCCCAGTGTCCGCAGGTGGGCGGTCTCGGGGGCACGTGCCGCCCCGGTCAGGGCGAGCGCCGCCGCCAGCGCGACGGCGGCGTAGGCGAGCGCCGCGGCCAGGCCCGCGTCCACGCCGGCCGAGGCGGCACCGACGACCGGCGCCGAGCGGATCGCGGCCGAGTGCTCCGAACGGGCCTCGACGTCGACCCCCGGCGCGATCGTCCGCATCGCCTCCCGAAGGCCGGCCGCCGCATCGTCGGCAGCGTCGAGGAACACCGTCGTCGAGTCCAGGTCGAGGTCGGGTGCCCGGGCGGCGAGCCCGGCGCGGTCGACCACGACGAACGGGGCGCCCGGCGGCAGCGTGGGGAAGGCGTCCTGGACGGCGGCGGCTGTGAGCTCGACCTTGTCGGCACCGAAGCTGAGCTCGAACGGATCGCCCGGCCGGATCCCATCGACCACGCCCCGCGGCGAGACGATGGCCGAGAGGCGTTCCCCGACGAGCGTTCCGAACGCGGCCGGGAGGTCACCGGAGAGCGGCGTCCCATGCGCGACACGGGCATAGGCGGGGCCGTCGAGCGCGAGCAGCTCGACGCCGTCGCGGCCGGCGGTCGGAAGGCTCACCTGCGCGGCCCCGGCCGCGGCGGTGACGCTGGGCAGCGATGGTGCCACGGCGTCGATGTCGGAGGCCAGGTGGCCGTCCCCCTCGACCAGCCGGAACGGAGCCCCGACGTCCTGCCAGGCGACCACCTCCGCGGCTCGATCGAGGTAGGCCAGCGTCGCCAGCGAGAACGCCCCGACCGTTGCGGTCAGCATCAGGACGAGGAGGATCGGCGCGGCGGTCCCGCTCCGGGCGGTCCGGCGCAGACCGAGGACCGGGACGAGATCCCGGCGAAGGCCGGCCAGCACGGACAGCCCGCGAATCGGAATCGCGAACAGGCGGAGCGCGATGAGTCCGGCGGCCAGGCCGGCCAGCGCTGGGACGGCCGCGATGAACGGGTCGGCCGAGGTCAGCTGGCCGGTGCTCCCACCACCCCGGATGCTTCGCTCGCGGAGCAGGATCGCCCCGCCGATGGCCAGGCCGATGACGAACAGCTCGGCGACCAGCCGTCGGGGCGACGATCGTCGGACCTCAGCAGGATCGCGCCCGCGGTCGAGCGACGTGCCGCGCGCCACGGGGGCGACGATGGCCACCATCAGGGCCGTGGCGACAGCGGCGACGAACAACGGGATCAACACCGTCGGTTGATCGACCGGGCCCGGGACCGCGACCGTCGCGAGGACCCCGGCGATGATCGCCGGCGGGACGGTCAGGACGAGCCCTTCCAGCGCGGTCGCGCCGACGATCTGGACGGGCGACGCACCCCGGCTCCGGGCGAGCCCGAGCGTGCTCCGGCGTCGGGTCGACCCGAGCAGGACGACCAGTCCGAGGGCGGCCGCAGCGACCGCCGCGGGCCCGATCGCGACGACGGTCAGGATCGCCCGGACCGAGGCCCAGCGCTCCTGCTGGCCCTCGATGAACCCGAGCAGGCCGCTCCGCAGGATCGTGCCGGAGGCGGGTCCGGAGCCCGACGGCGTCGTCAGGTAGACGGTCTCCATCCGCCGCAGTCCGACCTCCAGGTCGTCGACCTGGCTCGCCTCGAGCCGTCCCGGATCCACGTACCAGCGCCACGAGTAGCGGAGCGGGAGACCGATGTCATCGGTGTCGTCGAGCAGGACCGGGTACGCCTCCGGGGCGATGATCGCGACGGCGTTGAGCAGGATGTTCTCCGGCGAGAAGGCCAGCTTGGTCGGCCGCTGCAGGGTCGAGTCGTCCGACCAGTACGCCGCGCGCGGATCGGTCGTGTCGAAGATGCCGACGACCGTGACCGCCGCCTTGTGGAGCTTGGATCGATTCAGCCGGTCGGTCGCGTCGAGCATCAGCTGGAGGGTGTCGCCGACCTTGACGCCCATCGCGGATGCCGACTCGGTCGACAGCGCCACCTCGTAGGCGGTGGTCGGGCCGGGCGTCGTCGCCGTGCCCGGACCGGTGGGCACCGCCTGAAGCGAACCCGTCGGAGCGCGTCCCTCGGTGTACCGGATGTGGTCGGCCACGTCCTGCTGCACCCGCAGCGAGAGCAGGCTCGGCGTCCTGGTCGACGACATCACCCGGAACCGCGGGGTGTCCACGGTGTAGATCCGATCCGCGAAGAGCCGGCTGACCGACGGCGGGATCTCGGCGCCGAGGTCCGCGCCCGCCGATATGACCGGCGACATCGGGTCGCCACGGGAGGTCCCGAGCCGGCGTTCCTGGATCAGCTGGATATCGCGCACCGCTGCCGATGCTCCGGACACTTCGGCGCGCAGCGCATCGTTCGCGACGCGGGTGAGCAGGCGCGGCGCCACGGCGAACAGGAACGCGGTCACCAGTACGAGGAGGATCAGCCCGAGCGCGGGCACGCGCTCCTGCCCGAGGCGTCGAAGCGAGACCCGCAGCCAGGCCATGCCTACTCTCCGCCCGCCCGAAGGATGCCGCTCACGCTCGATGCGGGCATCCGCCGGGCAAGGATGAGGACGGCTCCGACGAGGATCGCCACGGTCACCGCGTAGACGGGCAGGATCGACGCCCACGGAACGACGATTACCGGTGCCGGGATCACCGCGGCACCGCTCGCGCTGAGCGTCGAATAGGGGAGCACGAGCCAGGCCAGGAGCAGTCCGAGCGCCGACCCACCGATGAGCCCGACAGCCAGCAGGAAGACTTGCTCGATCGTCAGCCAGGTCGAGAGCTGGCGCTGGGACAGACCGAGCGCCCGGAGCAGGGCGAGCTCACCGAGGCGCTCGTCGGTCGTGACCGTCGCGCTGACGATGAAGCCGATCGCGGCGAAGACGATGGCGGCGACCGCACCCAGGGCCAGCACCCCGACCACGCCGAGCCAGACCGGGTCGCCGGCCAGCGAGCGGCTGAGCTGGTCGCGCTGGACGATCCCGGACGCGGAATACGGAGCGTTCCGCAGCGTCGCGATCGCCGCGTCCGAGCCTGCCGGATCGAGGCTGAGCCACCACTCGTCGGCCGTGACCGGGTAGCTCGTCGCGGAGAACGTCAGGAGGTCGAGGGTCGCTCCGTCGACGACCAGGAACGGCGACTGCGGGTCGAGCGGCGGGAACGACGCCGTCCTCCCCACGAGCCGGACCGTGATCGGATGAGCCCCGGATGTCACGGTGATCGTGTCTCCGACCCTGGCCCCGGTCAACGCCAGGAGCCGGTCGCCGGCGATCGCTGGGAGGATCCCGTCGCCGCTCGGCGACGTCGTGAGCCGATAGATCGCCCCCGGTCGGTCGAACGACCCGAAGACCGCGGGCGAGGCATCGTCGCCGAGGCCGGCCTCGATCCGGCCCGGCGATCCGGCCGGGGGCCGGTAGGCCGTCGTGCCGTCGACCGCGGTGCGGTTCCATGACCAGCCGGCGGCCCCGGGATCGAAGGCCACCGGCGTCCAGTCCGGACCGGCCTCGGTGGAGCTGGCGGACAGGCCCGTGAGCTCGACGCTGCCGTCGACCACCAGGTTCGTCGGTGGCGTCAGGGCGAGCTCCAGGCCCACCAGGCGGAGCGGATAGGCGGGTCGGGTGACCAGGCCGTCGACCGTGGACGACAGTGGGATCTCGATCCGGTGCCCGGTCGCCTTCGGACCCATCGTCCCGCCGTCGATCCGGTGGAGTCGGCCGTCGGCATCCTGGACCACCACGGTCAGCCCGACGGCATCCCAATCGGTCGGGACCTCGGTCCCGCCCGACGCCTCCGCGTTGACGCTCAGGTCCGCGTCGACCGTGAAGCCGAGGCGGCGCGGCTCGCCGGGGATCGCGACGGCGGTCGTCGTCGGGCGCGCCGCGACGAGCTTGTCGAGAAGGGCCGGGGTGGGGCCGTCGTCGGGCGGCATCGTGATCATCGCCTGGACCGCGGTCGGGTCGACCGCCAGGACCCGGCCGTCGCGGACGGTCCGGCCGATCTCGAGCGAGGCGAGGTTGACCGGGGTGGCGGCCGTGACGCCGGGCACCGACCGATCGGCCGGTCCGACGGCCCAGTCGGGCAGGTCGGCGTAGTCCGACATCGCCACCCTGGCGTCGCCGGCGGCCTGGT
>JADGQI010000065.1 GCA_017881905.1 Chloroflexota bacterium | reverse complement strand
GAGACGGTCGAGCCCGACGGAGGCGACGATGACGGCCACCGACCCGACCAAGGCGAAGGCGCCGGCCGCCGGCCTCGGAGCGGACCTCGGCCTGTCGGACGAGGACCTTCTCGGGATGTACCGGATGGTGGCCCTGGCCCGGGCCGTCGACGAGCGGATGTGGATCCTCAACCGCGCCGGGCGGATCCCGTTCGTCATCAGCGGCCAGGGCCACGAAGGGGCCCAGGTCGGGGTGACCTGGGCGTTCCAGCGCGGACACGACTGGATCGCCCCGTTCTACCGTTCGATCGCGATGTGCATGACGTTCGGGATGACCGCCCGCGACATCATGCTCGCCCAGTACGCCAAGGCCAGCGACCCGTCGTCCGGCGGTCGCCAGATGCCGGGCCACTACGGCGACCGCCGACACAACCTGCTGTCGGTCAGCTCGCCGGTCGCCACCCAGATCCTGCACGCCGTGGGGATCGCCCTGGCGGCCAAGATCAGGGGGACCGGCCAGGTCGCGCTCACCGCGATGGGAGAAGGGTCATCCAACCAGGGTGACGTCCACGAGGCCCTCAACTTCGCGGCGATCCACCGGCTGCCGTTCATCTTCCTCGTCGAGAACAACGGCTACGCGATCAGCGTCCCGGCGGCCATGGAGGTGTCCGTCCCGGACGTCGCGATGCGCGCCGCCGGCTACGGGATCCCGGGTGTCGTCGTCGACGGCGGTGACGTGCTCGCCTGCTATGCGGCCGCCCGGACGGCGGTCGAGCGCGCCCGGGCGGGCGACGGCCCGACCCTCATCGAGGCCAAGGTGATCCGGCTCACCGGCCACTCGTCGGACGATCAGCAGACCAAGTACCGTTCCGATGAGGAGCTGGCGGCCTCGAAGGGCCGGGACGCCCTCCCGCACTTCCGCGACCAGCTGCGCGCGGCCGGCGTCCTGACCGAGGCGATCGAGGCAGCGCTCACGGCGGAGATCGTGGCGATCGTCGACGACGCGACCGAGTTCGCCGAGGCTGAGCCCGATCCCGACCCGTCGACGGCCATGCGCTGGGTCTATGCGGAGGACTGGCCGGCCGAGACGCCTCCGCCGTGGGGTTTCGGCGACGGGAGCCACGGCTGATGGCCCTGATGACGTTCATCGAGGCGATCCGCGACACGCTTGCTCTCGAGATGCGTCGCGACGAGGGGGTCATCGTCCTGGGCGAGGACGTCGGCCGGAAGGGTGGCGTGTTCCTGGCGACCGACGGCCTGTGGGCCGAGTTCGGTGACGACCGGGTCATCGACACCCCGCTGACCGAGTCCATGATCGTCGGCGCCTCGATCGGCGCCGCCGTCAACGGGCTGCGACCGGTCGCCGAGATCCAGTTCGCCGACTTCATCCATCCGGCGTTCAACCAGATCGTGTCCGAGGCGGCCCGGATGCGCTACCGGTCGAACAACACGGTGGGTGTGCCGCTGACGATCCGGGCGCCGTACGGCGGCGGCGTCCACGGGGCGCTCTACCACTCGCAATCCGTCGAGGCCTTCTTCACCCACGTCCCGGGGCTCAAGGTGGTCGTCCCGTCGACCCCGCATGACGCCCGTGGCCTGCTCCGGAGCGCGATCCGTGACGACGATCCAGTCCTGTTCTTCGAGCACAAGAAGATGTACCGCTCGGTCCGTGGCGAGGTCCCGGACGGGGAGTTCGTGGTGCCGCTCGGTCGCGCCCGGGTGACCCATCCCGGCTCGCAGGTCACGGTGATCGCGTACGGCCTGATGGCCCACTACGCGCTCGAGGCAGCGGATCGGGTCGCGGAGGAGGGGATCAGCGTCGAGGTCGTGGACCTGCGCACGCTCCGGCCGCTCGACAAGGACACCGTCCTCACGTCGGTGCGCAAGACCGGCAAGTGCCTGATCGCCTACGAGGACAATCGCTTCGGCGGGTACGGCGCCGAGGTCGCGGCGATCGTCGCCGAGGAGGCCTTCGACTACCTCGACGGGCCCGTCACCCGGATCGCCGGGCCGGACGTCCCGGGCGTCCCGTACAACCACGTCCTGGAGGACTGGTTCATGGTCGATCCGGAGAAGATCGCCGCCGGGATCCGTAAGCTGGCGGCCTACTGAGCGCCGTCGACCCGGTCGGCCACCGCGATGATGAGATCGATCGCTTCCTGGACACCCATCCGCGAGCCGCGTTCGAGCGCGGCTGCGAGCGCGGCCGGACCCAGCGCCCCGGTGGCTCGGGCCATGGGGTCCTGAGACCGGATCATCCGGTCGAGACCCGCCGGGGGACGCACGCCATAGCGCTCGCACAGTGCCTCGAACGCTCCGATGACCACCGCGCCTTCCTCCGGATACCCGGAGTCGATCAGGAGGATCGCCGCGACCTGGAGACTGACCGTCGCCGAGGTCACGTCGCGGAGTGCCACAACCTGGACCAGGGCTCGGACGGTCCAGCGGAATGCCTCGCGGAGATCCCCGATCGCGAGGTTGGCCCAGCTGATGCTCCCCATCGTCATGCCGCGATATGGTTCGTCGCCGAGCTCCTCGAGCCGGATCAGCGTGGCTTCGAAGATCTCGAGCGCTGCCTGGGGCGCCCCGCGCGCCATCAGCAGCGTCCCTCGCGCCCACTCGATCCGGGCTAGGCCTCGCCGATCGCCCAGCTCCTCGTACACGGTCGCCGCCTGGACCATGGTGGTCATCGCGGCCGCACCGTCGCCTTCGGAGAACTGGGTATGCGCGACATTGAACAGCGCATCCGCCTCGGCCGGCCGATCGGACAACGTGCGCGCGAGGTCCAGCTGGTCCTCGTAGTAGCGGCGGGCGGTCCCGGAGTCGGCCTGCCAGTAGGCGACCCCGCCGGCAGCGGCGAGGGCAGCCAGCCGTTCGCGCGTCGGCGCCTCGGCGCCAGGCACGGCGAGGGCGGCGTCCATCAGGTCGTGACCCTCCGCGAGATGGCCGTCGATCTGCCAGAACCGCCAGAGCGCGGCGCCGAATCTCAGGGCCGTCGGCGCATCGCCGGCCTGGATCGACCAACGCATGGCAGAGCGGAGGTTCGCGTCGTCGATCGCAAGGCGGTCGAGCCACATTCCCTGCGACGCCGCCAGGTCCGGCGCGGCCTCCTCGGCCAGCGCGAGATAGGCCAGTGCATGCCGTCGGCGCGCATCGGACTCCTCGCCGGACGCCGCCAGCTCGGTGAGGGCGAACGACTGGATCGTCCGGAGCAGTCCGAACCGGACGCCCAGCCCTCGACCGGGCACCGGCCGACCCGTCGCCAGGCTCTGGTCGACGAGCGCGACGAGGTCGTCGACGAGTGCGTCGGTCGCCTCCCCACTGGTCGCGGCGACGGCCGGGACCTGATCGAGGTCGAACCCACCCTCGAACACCGCCAGCCGGCGCAAGAGGCGCTGCTGCCGGGCCGGCAGGAGATCGTGGCTCCAGCGGATCGCGCCATCGAGGGTACGTTGACGGCCGGGCGCGTCCCGTGAGGCCGTCCCGGGGAGGGGGAGGTGGGCGGCGAGCCGATCGCGGATCGCTCCGAGGGGAAGCAGGGCGATCCGGGCTGCCGCGAGCTCGATCCCGAGCGGAAGCCCGTCGAGCAGGTCGCAGATCTCGCGCACCGTCGCGGCCTCATCCCCGGGCTCCCATCCAGGACGAACCGCGCGGGCGCGTTCCACGAACAAGCGGTGCGACGCGACGCCCCCGCCGTCGGTCCGCCCGACGGCGGGGCCATCGAGCGGTTCGTCCTCGCTGAGCGACCGGACGGGATAGTCCTGTTCACCGGCGATGTGGAGGGGCGCCCGACTGGTGACGACGATCCGCGTGCCCGGTGAGGCGCGGAGGATGGTCGACACCTCACTGGCTCCTTCGAGCAGGTGCTCGAAGTTGTCGAGCACGAGGAGAGGGGATCGTTCCGCCAGGAAACGCGGCAAGGCTTCGGCGGCCGGCCGATCGGGACCATCGAACAGCCCGAGCGTGCGGGCGATCGCCGACGCGACCTGCGCCGGGTCGTCGACCGTGTCCAGTGCGACGAACCAGGCGCCGTCCTGGGTGCGGGCCGATCTCCGCCGAGCGAGCTCGATCGCCAGGCTCGTCTTGCCGATGCCTCCGGGTCCGGTCAGGGTCACCAGCCGGCCCGTGTCGAACAGCCGATCGAGCTCGTCGAGATCGGTCTGCCGGCCGATGAAGCTGGTCAATCGAAGCGGCAGATTGCCGTCGGTAGGACTCGAGGTCCGGAGAGGTGGGAAGTCCGTCCGCAGACCCGGGACGTCGAGCTGGTAGAGCTGCTCGGGATCGGGAACGTCCTTGAGCGCGTGCCGGCCGAGGTCGCGGACGACCACGCCCGAGGCCAGCCGCCCCGCGGTCAGTGCCCGGGTCGCCTCGGACAGGACGATCTGCCCTCCGTGAGCCGCCGCCGCGATCCGGGCGGCCCGATTGACGTCGAAGCCCCCGTAGTCATCGCCCGCGAGGTGAGCTTCACCCGTGTGGAGACCCATCCGCACCCGGACCTCGACGCCGGGCGGCCAGTCGTGTCCGGCCAGGGCACGCTGGGCCTCCACCGCCGCATCGACGGCCGCGCCGGCCTCGGGGAAAGCCCCGAACACCGCGTCACCCTCGGTCCGCACGCAGACCCCGCCGTTCGCATCGATCGCGGCCCGGATCAACCCGAGGTGGGTGCCGTTGAGCGCATCCCACCGATCGCCGAGCGTCCGAGCGAGTGCCATCGAGCCCTCGACGTCGGTCCGCAGGAACGTGACCGTCCCGATGGGGAGCGTCACGGCATCGTCGGGTTGACTGCTCATCGTGCGAGGCTACTGCGTGCCGAGGCGCTCGGCGAGCGTCGTCAGCATGGCCATGGCGGCCTCGGGTCGCTCGCG
>JADGQI010000064.1 GCA_017881905.1 Chloroflexota bacterium | reverse complement strand
GCCGGGGTGATCGTCTCGGCCGCCTCGGGCGCCCCCGGCGCGGCCAGGACATGCAGACCGCTGTCGTGGCGCATCGCATAGGTCCGGAGCAGCTCCGGCTCGCGCAATGCCGCCTCATCGCTGACCACGTCGGCAAGGGTCTGCTTCGGATCGAGATTGAGGAGGACCGCGACACCCCCGAACTGGAGCGCGAAGTCGACCAGGACGACCCGGTCTGGTCGTTCAGCCGCCGCCGCGATCGCGACGTTGGTCGCCACGGTGGTGGTCCCGACGCCACCCTTCGGGCTGTAGACCGCCACGGTCCGTCGCGCGCGACCCAGCGTCAGGCCGTCGGCCGAGACGATCGGCGACAGGGTCTTGGATCGCTGGAAGCGCAAGAGGAGCGCCTCGACCCGCGCCTCCATCTCGCGAGCGTCGAACGGACGGGCCATGACGTCGTCGGCGCCGGCCTCCAGGAAGTGGATCCGCTCCTCGACGTCCTGGCTGGTGCTGACGCACATGACCGGGATCGCCGACATCGCCGGCGCCGCCCGGATCTCGCGGCAGATCTCGACGGCGGACTTGGGACCGTCGCCGGCGACGTCGATGATGACGAGCTTCTGGTCGGGCGCCAGGGCGAACGCCTCATCGGCATCGGCGGTCATCGTGACCTTGTACCGGGCGTGCCCGAGGATCTCGGCGATGGCCTCACCGGCCTCGGCGTCCGAAGCGAGTAGCAGGATGTTGCTCGCGGGCAAGAGTTCTCCCCCGGCTAGTCGATGGCGGGATGGGTGGGTTCGGTGCGGATCGGCCAAGAGGATACAACGGCCCCGGCCCGCGGGGACGATCTTCCGGGCCGATGCCGGCATCGTGCTAGACTCCCGTCCTTGTCCTTTCCGCTCCGCGCCGGTCGACCGGCAACGGGGCATACCCATTGGAAGGAGTCGCGCGTATGCGCCGCTATGAACTCATGCTCGTCATCCGCCCGGATGTGGCGGACGACAAGAGTCAGGCGATCGTGGACCGGACGACCCGCGGGATCGTCACCTCCGGCGGTCAGATCGTCAAGGTCGCGCCGTGGGGGCGCCGCCGCCTGGCCTACCCGATCGATCGCCATCGCGAGGGCTCGTACCACATCATCCTGTTCGAGGCGCCTTCGGGCGCGATCATCGAGCTCGAGCACACGCTCCTGATCACCGAGGAGGTGCTCCGCCACCTCGTCACCCGGGTGGATCGCCCGACCAAGGTGACCGATGGCGACGGCTCCGAGTTCGACGAGCTCGACGCCGATGACCTTCCGTCCGGGCTGGACGAGGAGGACGAGGACGATCGTCCGGCCGCATTCATCGACGAGTCCGAGACCGAGGCGGCTCCGGCCGCCATCGACTGACGGGAGGTCAGCATCATGGCGTTCTGCAAGGTCATGATCATCGGCAATCTCGGGCGCGATCCCGAGATGCGCTACACGCCGACCGGCAAGCCCGTCACGCAGTTCAGCGTGGCCGTCAACCAGTCGACCAAGAACCAGCAGACCGGCGAGTGGATCGAGGAGACCGACTGGTTCCGCGTCAGCGTCTTCGGCGACCGCGCCGAGCGAGCGGCCGAGCAGCTTCGCAAGGGCAACCGCGTCTTCGTCGAGGGTCGGTTCCGGACTCGCGAGTTCGAGGGCCAGGATGGCCAGAAACGGACCTCGCTCGACGTGACCGCCGACAACGTCATCAGCCTCGAGCGGCGACCGCGCGAGGACGAGGCCGGCTTCACCGGCGCGCCGGCGGCCGTCGGCGCCCCCGGTCCGTCTGGTGGCGGTGGCACTCGCCCCCCGGCCGACGACGCCGATCTCGACGACCTTCCCTTCTGATCAGGAGACCCACCGACCATGCCGCCTCCCGTCCGTTCCAAGAAGCGCGACGACTTCTATCGCGATCGTCGTCGGCGCAAGGTCTGCGCGTTCTGCGCCGACAAGACCGTGCAGATCGACTACAAGGAGGTCAACCGCCTCCGTCGCTACCTGTCCGAGCGGGCCAAGATCGAGCCGCGTCGCAAGACCGGCACGTGCGCCGGGCACCAGCGCGAGCTGGCCGTCGCCCTCAAGCGCGCCCGTCACGTCGCGCTACTCCCGTACGCGCCGCAGCACCTGCGACCCTGAGGCTCGGCGCGATGGGCGGACGATCCGGGGTCACGCTCGCGTCGCCCGCCGCCTGACGTGGTCGTCGTCGGGCTGCTGATGCTCGGCGGGGGAGTCGCCGCGGGCGCCTTCGGGTCGCTCCTGGGCCTGGGCGGGGGCGTGCTGATCGTGCCGCTCCTGACGCTCGGATTCGGGCTCCCGTTGCGGGAGGCGGTCGGGGTCTCGCTGATCTGCGTGATCATGACCAGCAGCGCCGCGGCGGGCGTCTTCCTCGAACGTCACGTGGCGAACCTGCGGCTCGGGATGACGCTCGAACTGTTCACCGCGACCGGGGCGCTGATCGGCGGCTCCGTCGCCTTCCTGCTCGATGAGCGGCTGCTGTCGTTCCTGTTCGCGGTCCTGCTGCTGTACGTGGCGGTCACGATGGCGCGCGCCGGGACGCCGGAGCCGGTCATCGACCCGGCGGACGATGCGACCGACGTCCCGGCCCCCGCGTCGGTCGATCCCGTCGTACCGGGCGCCCCGGTCAGCCTGCTCGAGGGCCTCTCAGGGGAGGGCTACCACGTTCGGAATCTCGGTCGCGGCGTCGTGGTCGCGACCGGTGCGGGTGTCGCCTCCGCACTGCTCGGGATCGGCGGCGGGATCATCAAGGTCCCCCTGATGAACCTCGCCATGGGGGTCCCGCTGCGGGTCGCGACCGCGACGAGCAACATGATGATCGGGATCACCGCCGCTGCCAGCGCGGTCATCTATGCGATCCATGGCGGCATCGACGTCTACGTCGCCGGGCCGACGGCGATCGGGGTCTTCATCGGGGCGACCGCCGGCTCGCGGCTGGGCCACCGGGTGGACCTGCGCTACCTGCGCCTGCTGTTCGTGGTCGTCCTGCTCTACACGGCGATCGAGATGCTCCTGCGGGTCGCCGGATGAGCGCGACCGTGCCCGACTCCCGGGCGGCGTCGGTCGCGCGCGCCCTCGCCGCCGAGCGCCTGATCGGCCGCCTGCTGATCGCGATCACCTACGTCTCGGTCGGGCTGCTGGCGGTCGGGGTCGTCCTGATGATCGCGGACTCGATCTCGCCGACGTCGGGTGGCCCGCCGCTCGACCTGGCGACCCTCGGCACGCAGCTTGCCGCGGGCGAGCCGGCCGCCTTCCTGTGGCTCGGCCTGCTGGCCGTCATCGCCGCGCCGATCGGGCGGGTCATCGTGGCGGCGGTCGCCTATGCGCGCGAATCCGACTGGCTGATGCTCGGCGTCTCGATCGCGATCCTGGTGGTCATCGCGGTCGGCGTGATCAGCTCG
>JADGQI010000063.1 GCA_017881905.1 Chloroflexota bacterium | reverse complement strand
TCAAGAGTGGCGGCAAGGACCTCGCCCTGCGTCTCGAGGACGAGGGCTACGGCCCGATCCTGCGCGAGGCGGGGTTGTCGCCCGACGTGCCCGACGAGGCGCTCCTCGTGCCCAAGGGCCCGGAGCTCGATCTCGAGCCGGTGGAGGCCGCCCGCTAGGCGGGCTGACCGCGATGACGATCGTCGAGCAGCCGAAGGCGTCCGGCACGACCGGCGGGGCCGCGCCGCGTGGCGCCCTCGATGCCGCGGCACTCCGCGCTGACTTCCCGATCCTCGACCAGGAGGTCAACGGCCATCGGCTGGTCTACCTCGACTCGGCCTCGACCAGCCAGAAGCCGAACGTCGTGATCGACGCCGTGAGTGCCTACTACCGCGAGTACAACGCGAACGTCCATCGCGGCATCTACACGATCGGCGAGAAGGCCACGGCCGAGTACGAGGGGGCGCGCGCCCGGGTGGCCCGCTTCATCAACGCTCCCGACAGCCACGAGATCGTCTTCACCCGGAACGCGACGGAGGCGATCAACCTCGTCGCCTACTCGTGGGGCCGCGCCAACATCGACCGCGGCGACGCCATCGTCCTGACCGAGATGGAGCACCACGCCAACCTCGTGCCGTGGCAGCTCCTTGTCCAGGAGAAGGACGGCGACCTGGAGTTCGTGCCCATCTCGGACGATGGCCTGCTGCGGCTGGAGGTCTTCGAGGTCCTCCTGCACCTGAAGCCCAAGCTCGTCGCGTTCACCCACGTGTCGAACACCTTGGGCACGATCAACCCGGTCCGCCAGATCGCCGACATGGCCCACGCCGCCGGGGCGCTCGTCCTGGTCGATGGCGCCCAGGCGGTCCCGCATGTGCCCGTCGACATCGAGGCGCTCGGGGTCGACTTCTACGCGTTCAGCGGGCACAAGATGCTCGCCCCGATGGGCTCCGGCGCGCTCTGGGCGCGGCGGGAGCTGCTCGAGGCCATGCCCCCGTTCCTTGCCGGCGGCGAGATGATCCGCGAGGTCCATCTCCGCCGGAGCGACTGGAACGACATCCCGTGGAAGTTCGAGGCGGGCACGCCGGCGGTCGGCGATGCCATCGGGCTGGGGGTCGCCGCGGACTACCTCACCGCCCTGGGGATGGACGCCGTCCGTGCACATGAACGGGAACTGGTGGCGTACGCGCTCGAGGCGTTGCCGCGCGCCGTGCCGGATATCGCCGTGTACGGTCCGATGGACCTCGACCTCCGCGGCGGCGTCATCCCGTTCAACCTGCCGGACATCCATCCCCACGACGTCGCCCAGATCCTCGACCGCTACGGGATCGCCGTGCGCGCCGGTCACCACTGCACGATGCCGCTCCATGAGCGGCTCGACCTGGCCGCGACGGCCCGGGCGAGCTTCAGCGTCTTCTCGACGAACGCCGACATCGACGCCCTGGCGGCCGGCCTGGTCGAGGTGGAGCGCATCTTCCGAGGCTGACCCGCGGCGGGTCGCGGTCACCGGGGACCCGCTCATATCCGACCCGGCTGGTCGGAATTGGGCCAAGGCGGTACACTCGCTGTCGGCCATGGACGACCTGTACCGCGACTACATCCTCGAGCACTACCGGCGGCCCCACAACTTCGGGGTGCTGGACGATGCGACCACCTCGCATGAGGGGTCGAACCCGCTGTGCGGCGATCGGATCACGATGCAGCTCGGGATCCGCGACGGCAAGGTGGCCGAGGTCGCGTTCACCGGGCGCGGCTGCGCGATCAGCCAGGCAAGTGCCAGCCTCCTGACCGACGAGGTCAAGGGGATGTCGGTCGAGGCTGCCGCGGCCTATCGGGCGGACGAGCTGCTCGATCTCCTCGGCATCGACATCAGCCCGGCGCGACTCAAGTGCGCGATGCTCAGCCTCGAGACGCTCGATGCGGCCCTGGCCGACCTCGACGCGTCGGCTTCGCCGGCGGCCGTTGCGGCCGAGGAGCCGGCGTGACCCCGGGATCGAACGGCGTCCGATGCGCGTGTCGCTGGCCGGCCTGACCGGCACCCTCTCCGACCTTCCCGTCCCTCCTCCTCTGCCGCCCGTCGGCAGCCCCGATCCGGAGTCCTGAACCACATGCCGAAGTCCTACGCCGATCTCCTCCGCGAAGCCCGCTCGACCGTCCACGAGGCGGACGCGCTCGAGGTCGACGCCCTGCGCAGCCGTGGCGAGGCGGTCCTCGTCGACGTCCGCGAAGCCTCCGAGTGGGAGCAGGGCCACATCCCCGGCGCGATCCACATCAGCAAGAGCTATCTCGAGCAGGACATCGAGGCCGCGGTCCCGGATCGCGACCGTCCGGTGGTCCTGTACTGCGCGGGTGGCGTCCGATCGCTGTTCGCCGCCCAGACCCTGCGCGATATGGGGTATACGGACCTGACCTCGATGAAGAGCGGGTTCCAGGGCTGGAAGACCAAGGGTCTCGACTGGACCATCCCGCCGGTCCTGACCGCCGAGCAGAAGCAGCGCTACAGCCGTCACCTGCTCATCCCCGAGGTCGGCATCCAGGGTCAGACGCGGTTGCTCGAATCGAAGGTGCTGTTCATCGGGGCTGGGGGGCTCGGCTCGCCGGCCATGCTCTACCTCGCGGCGGCGGGCGTCGGCACGATCGGGATCGTCGACTTCGACGTCGTCGACCTGTCCAACCTCCAGCGCCAGATCATCCACACCAACGCCCGGATCGGCGAGAAGAAGGTCGAGTCGGCGCGCATCACGATCCAGGGGCTCAACCCGGACGTGAAGGTCGTCGCCCACGAGGAGATGCTCGTCGCCGACAACGTCGATCGGCTGATCGCCGGGTACGACGTCATCGTCGACGGGACCGATACGTTCGAGACGCGCTACCTGCTCAACGACGCGGCCGTCGCGGCCGGGATCCCCGTCGTCCACGCCAGCGTCCTCCGGTTCGAGGGCCAGCTGACGGTGTTCAAGCCGTTCGACGGTCCGTGCTACCGCTGCCTCTATCCGACCCCGCCGCCGCCCGAGCTCGCCCCGGGCTGCTCGGTCGCCGGGGTCCTCGGCGTCGTGCCGGGGATCATGGGACTCCTCCAGGCGAACGAGGCGATCAAGCTCCTGCTGGGCATCGGCGACACGCTGGCCGGCCGGCTCCTCCTGTTCGACGCCCTTGACGCGTCGTTCAACGAGCTCAAGCTGCGTCGCGATCCGGCCTGCCCGACGTGCTCGGACGCGGCCGTCGAGGCCCGCGCCGCTGGACGTCCGATGGCGGTCGCCGGGGTCGGCGATGGGACGTTCACGCTGGGCGGCCCCGGTCTGGGCGTGCTCGGCGGGGCCTCGTGAGCGCCGTCCGGATCCCGCCCGTCCTGCGGGCGAACGTCGGCGGGGCGAAGCAGGTCGACGTCTCCGGCGCGACCGTCGGCGAGCTCCTCGACGGGCTGGTCGAGGCGCATCCCGGCTTGCGCGACCAGCTGTTCACGCCCGACGGCGAGCTGAACCGGTTCGTCAACGTCTACCTCGACGGCCAGGACGTCCGTTACCTCGACGGCGTCGCCACGCCGGTCGATCCGCGTGACGAGCTGGTCATCCTGCCCGCGATGGCCGGGGGCGCGTGAGCGTCTTCCCCAGCATCGTCGATGCCATCGGCCACACTCCCCTGGTCGAGATCCCCCGGATGTCACCGAACCCGGCGGTCCGCCTGTTCGCCAAGCTCGAGATGGCCAACCCGACCGGCTCGGTCAAGGACCGTGTCGCCAAGGCGCTGATCGAGGATCTGGAGCGGTCCGGCCGGCTCGCGCCCGACTCGGTGATCCTCGAGCCCACCTCGGGCAATACCGGGATCGCACTGGCGATGATCGGCCGCCGCAAGGGCTACCGGGTCACGCTGGTCATGCCCGACAACATCACCACCGAGCGGCGTCAGATGGCGGCCCTGTTCGGAGCCGAGGTGATCGACTCACCTGGAGCGCTGGGATCGAACGGGGCGATCGCCCTGGCCAGGGAGCTCGCCGCGGGCGATCCCCGCTACGTCATGCCCTACCAGTACGGCAACGACGCGAACCCCCGCGTGCACGAGGAAACGACGGGGCCGGAGATCCTGGCCGACTGCCCCGACGTCGACGCCTTCGTGGCGGGGCTCGGGACGGGCGGCACGCTGATGGGCGTCGCTCGCTTCTTCCGCCGGGCGAAGCCCGGGGTGCGGATCTTCGCCGCCGAGCCGCTCCCGGGTGACGCGGTCCAGGGCCTGCGCTCGCTCGACGAGGGGTTCGTGCCGGAGATCTTCGACCCGGGCCTGCTCGACGGGAAGTTCCTCGTGTCGAACCGGGATGCCGTCGCGTCCCTGCGCGAGCTCGTGGTCCGCGAGGGGATCTTCGCCGGGCCGTCGAGCGGCGCCGTCCTCGTCGCGGCTGTCCGGGTCGCCTCGTCGATGGAGCGGGGCACGATCGTCGCCCTCCTGCCCGACGGCGGGTGGAAGTACCTGTCGGCCGGTGCGTACTCGCGCGACCTCGACGAGATGGAGGGCGATCTCGAAGGTGGCGTGAACTGGTGGTGACCGACGATCATCCCGGGCCGCGTGAGGTCGCACTGCCCGAGGCTGTGCGCACGGCGATCGTCGCCCATGCTCGCGCCGAGTACCCGAACGAGGCCTGCGGCATCGTGATCGGGACCGCTGCGGCCGCCGAGGGCGGCCGAGCGCTTCGATTCGCGCCGACCCGGAACGGCGCCGCGTCCCCGTTGCGCTACGAGATCGACTCGGGGGACTTGCTCCGGCTGACGCTCGCGGCGGACGACGCCGATGAGGCGTTCTGGGCGATCGTCCACTCGCACGTCCGGTCGCCCGCCCGGCCGTCGCCGACGGACATCGGACTGGCGTTCTACCCGGACGCGCTGTACGTCCTCGTGTCGCTCGCCGAGACCGAGACCGATCCGGTCACGGGCCTGCCCGGGGTCCGAGCGTGGCGGATCGTCGATGGGAACGTGTTCGAGGTGGCGCTCACGAGCTGAGCGCCGCCAGGAGGGCCGCGACGGTGGGCGTCGACCCGAGCCCGAGCCGGGCCCCGATCCGCGCGGACGGCGGCGGTTCGAGGCCGGCGCTGGCCAGGAGCTCCCTGTTGTCCGGGGCGAAGACCTCGGCCGGGGTACCGTCCGCCACGACCAGGCCGCCACGCATGACCACGATCCGCCGGAAGTGCTCCGCCGCGAACTCCATGTCGTGGGTGATCGCGACCGCGGTCCGTCCCGCCGCGACCCAGCCGTCGACGATCGCGCCCACGCGTCGGACACCCGGGCCGTCCTGCCCCGTCGTCGGCTCGTCGAGGACGAGCGCCGCCGGGTCCATCGCCAGTACGCTCGCGAGCGCGACGAGCTTGCGGAGGGACAGGTCGAGGTCATACGGGTTGGTGGCTCGCGAGGCTTCGAGACCCACCGCGGCGAGCCCGTCCGTCACGGCCCGAGCGACCTCTTCGGTCGAGCGGCCGAGGTTGCGCGGCCCGAAGGACACCTCGCGCCCGACGCTCCGATCGAACAGCTGGTCGTCGGGGTTCTGGAACACGAACCCGATCGTGGCGGCGAGCGTGTGGACCGGCACGGCCGAGGTGTCCTCGCCGTCGAGCAGGATCCGCCCGCCGGTCGGACGAAGCAGCCCGTCCAGGTGCTTGACCAACGTGGTCTTGCCCGACCCGTTCTGCCCGACGATCGCGACCGACTCGCCCGCATCGATCGTGAGGGACACGCCACGCAGTGCCTCGACGCCCGTCGGGTAGCGGTGGGTGAGCTGGTCGACGACGATCCGGACGCCGCGACCGCCCTCGCGGGGCTGCCAGGCCGGGGTCGTGCCCGATGGGGTCCAGCTCGACGCATCGAGCGTTCCGAGCGACCGCCGTGCCTGGGCCAGTCCGGCGGCCACCGCGGCCTCGTCGAACGCCTGCGCCGGGTCCACGCCGGCCGCCTCGGCGAGCCGGACGAGCGTCGGCGGCAGCAGGCCGATCGGGTCGAGCGTCGCTCCGCCCAGGGCGCGTCCGGGAAGGTCGACAGCCAGGGCGGCCCCGGCCTCGAGCACGAGGCACCGGTCGACCCCGCCGAGGATGGTGGGATCGTGCTCGGCGCACAGGATCGTGGTGCCGTCGGCGGCCAGCTCGGCCAACAGGCGCCCGACGGTCGCCGTCCCGACCGGGTCGAGCTGGGCGGTCGGCTCGTCGAGGACCAGGACGGAGGTCCCCATGGCGACGATGCTGGCGATCGCGACCCGCTGTTGCTCGCCGCCCGACAGGGCGAACGGCTCCCGATCGGCGAGGTGCCCGATCTCGAGGCGCGCCAGGACCGCATCGATGCGCCCGTCCATCTCCTCCCGGGGAACGCCGAGGTTCTCGAGGCCGAACGCCAGCTCCTCCCGGACCGTGAGCTTCGACGCCGACAGCTGGTTGGCCGGCGTCGAGAAGACGATCCCCGTCTTGCCCAGCAGCGCCCCGCCGGTCGGCCCGGTCAGCGGGATGTCGCCGAACGCCGCCGTCCCGGTCAGCCTGGCCCGTACGACCCGCGGGACGAACCCGGCGGCCACGAGCGACAGCGTGGACTTCCCGGCCCCGGTCCGGCCGGCGATCCCGAGTCGCTCACCCGGCGCGACGGTCAGATCGATGTCGTGCAGTGCCGGCTCGCGGCGGCCGGGATAGCGGACCGAGACGCCCTCGAGCGTGATGGAAGCTCGGCCGTCCTCCGTCACCGGGTCAGTGCGCCCGACCGGTCAGCACGCCCGACAGGGCGAGCGCGACCACGGCCACGATCCCGAGCAGGATCGCCAGCCGCAGCCAGCGATCGGCCGGCGGGTCGGCGACGATCCGATACGCGCTCCGACCGGGCCGGGCGCCGAAGCCCCGCGCCTCGAGCGCGAACGTCCGCTCGCGGACGTCGATGAGCGAGCCGAGCAGGACCGGGCCGATCAGCGGGACGAGCGCCCTGGCCCGCTGACGGACCGACCCGCTGACGACCAGGCCGCGCGCCTGCTGGGCGTCGAGGATGGAGCCGGCCCGCTCCTGCATCCGGGGCACCATCTGGACGGCCGACAGGACGACGAACGCGATCCGGTGGCTCGCCCCGCGCGAGACGAGGGACTCGAGCAGGTCGTCCGCGAGGGTGGTGAACAGGAACGTCACCAGCACGAGGAAGGAGACCAGGACCCGTCCCGCGGAGATCAGCCCGAAGCTCAGTCCCTCACGCGTGATCGACAACGGGCCGAGGCTGACCAGCCGGTCCGTCGCACCGGGGAAGAACAGCGCGTTGACGACCACGATCGAGGCCAGCAGCAGCGCCGGGATCCGGAGCGCCCGGATGATCTGCCGGCCGAGCCCGGTCGACCAGGCGATCGCGACGACGATCAGCGCGATGACCGGCAGGACGAGCGGCGGGAGGATGAACGTCGCGATCAGGGCGAGGGCCACGCCGAGCAGCTTGGTCATCGGATTGCGCCGATGCAGCCAGCTGTCGCCGGCCTGGTAGTACCCCGTCGCGGTGGACATCGTGCCTCGTGTTGACGGTCGCCGGGGTGTCGCCGCTAGTCGGCGATGGTCGCCTCACCGCGGCTGAACATCGACCTGACGGTGAGCGGGAGCGCGCCGAGGATCAGGAAGACGACCGTGTAGCTGATCGTCTTGTCGAGCGGATCGCTGGTCAGCCCCTGGGCGAACGCCGACTGGAAGACGCCGAGTCCGAGCGTCCGGAACAGCGCGATGAGCGCATCGGTCCCGCCGCCGGTCACGCCGCCGAAGACCCCTGCCGCGATCGGTGCCGAGATCGCCGCGGCCACCAGGCCGGTCGTCAGGCCGCCGATCCAGACCGGGAAGAAGCGGGCGTTGTCGCCGCGCCGCGCCCAGGCCACGGCGCCGGCGGCGACGAGCAGGGCGACCCCGGCCTCCACGATCAGGCCGAGCGGATCGGTCAGGGCCAGGCTGCTCAGGTTGAGTCCGCCGAGGAACGTCGTGTCCGAGCCGTTGATCGTCGAGAACCAGCCCGTCGGGCCGAACAGCAGGCGCGCCAAGGCGAACACGAGCGCGAAGGCGAACAGGGCGGTCGCGCCGGTCAGGTAGGTCCGGATCCGCGGGTCGTCGGCATGGAACGAGAAGACGGTCCGCCGGCTGACCCAGGCGACGGCGATCGCGATGACGATGATCACGATGCCCGTGAGGACGAATCGGTTCTGGTCGTCCGCGGTCGCGTCGGCACCGAGCTGTGGGATCCCGACGGTGGCCTGGATCACCAGGAAGGAGATCGCGGCGCCGACGATCCCCGCCGCGAGGGCGAGGAAGCCGCCCACCCGGGCGTCGTCGGTCCGGAGGTTGAACACACCGCGCGCCGCCCAGAAGCCGGCCATCAACCCGATGACGCCGGCCACCGGGGCGAAGAACGCCGCGACGGGGCCGGCCCCTCCGGGCACCGGCAGGAGCGACCAGATGAGGTTGGCGAGGATGCCGGTCAGGGCGCCGGCCCACGGACCGGCCAGGGCTCCGACGAGCACCGTCCCGATCGAGTCGAGGTAGATCGGGAGTCGGAGCGTCACGATCAGCGAGCCGACCGCGAGATTGATCGCGATGGCGACCGGGATCAGGGCCAGCGTCGCGGTCGAGAAGTCGCGCGACCGGACGGCGACGACGGCCAGGAGGATGACCGCGACCACGATCCCGGCGAGGTACGCCAGCTGGATCGTCGGGATGCAGTCGGTCGTCTGACCCTGGGCGCAGACCGTCAGCCAGGACAAGCTCATCAGCCGCATCCTCCTCGAACCCTTCGGTCGCCCGTGGATCGCGGATCCCGAACGACCACTCCCTCGTTCGTCAGAGTGCCACGTCCGGGTGGGTATCCGCCAGTCCCGGGCTTCGTCGTTCCGCCAGCCCGCCCACGCGTTCGATGAACCGGCGCAGGAACTCCTCGGCGTCCGCGTCGACCGCGACCTCGACGTTGGCGGCCTTGCCGGTCAGGTGACGCCAGTCGGCGATCGTCTGGCCGTCGGCCGGCCCGTGGGCGGTGTCGACATCGACATGGACCGCCTGGGTCGTGACCAGGCTCGGATCGAGAGCCGCGGCCAGCGCCAGCGGGTCGTGGATGAAGGCGCCGTAGAACCCGTCGTACCGGGCGTGGAACTCCATGTAGAAGCGGAGCGAATCGGCGATGCACCGGACGATGGGGTTGCCGGCGACGCTCCTCGTCGCGACGAGCGGGTGCTCCCCGGCGCTCAGGGCGATCGAGTCGTCCGGCCGGCTGCCGGCCCGTCGGGCGAGCCGGACGACGTGATCGGGCAGGACCTTCGCCTTCTCGGTCACGTCCAGGCCCAGTCCCAGCGGGAGGACGGGGGCCGAAGCGAACGCGTCGACGACGATCTTCGCGGCCTCCGGGTCGCAATGGATGTTCCATTCGGTCGTCGGCGTCGTGTTGCCCGGGACCCGGAACGCGCCACCCATGAACACGAGCCGGCGAAGGAGGTTCGGGAGCTCAGGCTCGCGCTCGAGCGCGACGGCCAGGTTGGTCATCGGGCCGAGGGTGACCAGGGTCAGCTCGCCCGGCCGGCTCCGAGCGTGAGCGACGATGACGTCGGCCGCATGACGTTCACTCAACGGCCGGTGGGGCGGCGGGAGCGTCGCGTAGCCCAGGCCCTGGGGTCCGTGGGTCTCCGGGGTCACTTCGACCGGGCGCACGAGCGGCACCTTGCGTCCGACGGCGACCTCGATGTCCGTCCGTCCGGCCAGTTCGAGGATCGCCAGGGTGTTCGCCGCGACCTGGTCGGCCTCGACGTTCCCGGTGCAGCAGGTGACGGCGACGATCTCCGCGTCGGCCGAGGCGACCGCATAGAACAGGGCCAGGCTGTCGTCGATCCCGGTGTCGCAGTCGATGAGGACGGCGGTCGGCGCGGTCATCGCCCGATGCTAGCCGAGCCGGCCTCGTCCCGGCGCGGCGCCGGGTCGGTCTGATCGGCAGGTCAGGTGACGGTCTGAGCTCGCCAGCGGTCGGCGGCGATGTCGACGACCGCATCGAGGGCCCGGACCCGCTCGTCGGCCGGATCGGCAGACAGGGCAGCCTCGAACTCGGGCAAGAAGGCGGCTCGCGACCGCCCAGCCACGAAGACGCAGTAGCGGAAGCCGAATCGCACCTCGTAGGCCGTGTTCAGCCGCTCGAGCTCTGCGGTCAGGCGCGCGCTCTCGGCCATAGCCGTCCCTTCGGCTGCTGCCCCCTCGGCGACCGACCGGTCGTAGCCCTGCTCCACGAACGAGGCGGCCGAGATCGATCTCGCTGGGGCGCCGAGCCGCGGATGGGCGTCGATCAGCTCGACCTGCTCGTCAGTCGGCATCGCGTGGGCGATCCTCCGCGCTGAGTCGAACAGGTCGTCGGCGTCGGCGAAGGGCCGCGCCGCGCACAGCCGGGAGAGGAAACGCGGAGCTCCCTCGAACAGCGGCGCGAGCGCCAGGACACAGCCGTCGGGTGCCAGGGCATCGATCTCGGCGATGGACCGGCCGACCCGCGGCACGCCTACGACCCGCGATAGGTCGACAGCCCGTACGGCGCTCGCAGCAGCGGGACGTGGTAGCTCCGCTCCGGATCGTCGATCGCGACATCGACCGACAGGCCCGTGAAGAACCCGCCGTCGTCGAGACCGAATTCGAGCCGATACCGGCCGGCGACGAGCCGTCCTCCATCGAGGAGGTCGCGGATCCGGCCGTCGCGGTCGGTCCGCAGCTCGGCGAGGAGCTCGGGTTCGCCGGACGGCCCGGAGCGCCACAGCCGGACCGGGACACCCTCTGCCGGACCCCCGCTGCCGGTGTCCAGGATGTGGGTCGAGATGGTCGGACGAGGCCCGGTCACGTATCCTCCGGCGATGAGCGACCTGTCGATCCGAGTCGGTGGCGACCTCCACTTTAGCGCCCGCTGGGAGCCGGCCGCGCCGCGCACGATCGAGGCGATCCGCTCGATGCTCCCGATCCAGGGTCGGATCATCCACTGCCGCTGGAGCGGCGAATCGACCTGGATCCCACTGGGCGACTTCCGGCCCGGGATCGACTACGAGAACCACACCTCGCACCCGGCCCCGGGGCAGCTGGCGATCTACCCCGGCGGCATCAGCGAGTGCGAGATCTTCTTCCCGTACGGTGCCTGCACGACGAGCTCGAAGGTCGGTCAGCTCGCCGCCAACCACTTCGCGACGATCCTGTCCGATGACGGTTGGGAGGACCGCCTGCGCGAGGTCGGTCGGCGAGCGCTGTGGGATGGAGCGCAGTCGATCGAGATCGTCGAGACGGGGTGACCGACCTGCTCGTCCGCGGCGGGACCGTCGTGACCGCGGCCGGCTCGTCACGAGCGGACGTGGCCGTCGACGGCGGGACGATCTCCGCGGTCGAGCCCGACCTGGGTGGCCTGACCGCGACCGCGCGGGAGGTCGTCGACGCGACCGGGCTGCTGGTGCTCCCCGGTGCGATCGACGTCCACACCCATACGCGGGTGGCCAGCGACGCCGAGCCCGACCGGTTCTTCCAGGACTCGGTGGCCGCCGCGTTCGGCGGGACGACGACGTTCCTGTCGTTCAACAACCCCGGAACCGGTGCGTCGGCGGCGGGACGGAGCCTCCTCGGCGGGATGCGCGAGTGGCGAGCGGCGACCGCGTCTGATTCGGCGGTCGACGTCGCGCTCAGCCTGGTGATCACGTCGGCCCAGGACGACCCGATCGGTGAGGTGCCGGACGCTATCTTGTCGGGCGTGCCGACCTTCAAGGCGTTCATGGTCTACGACTTCGGCGTCGACGACGCGACGCTCTCCCGGGCGCTGGAGGTCGCCGGCCGACACCGCGGGATGCTCGAGGTCCACTGCGAGGACCGGTCGGCGCTCGAGGAGCGAACGGCCCGGCACCTGGCGGCGGGCGAGACCGCCCCGCGCTTCCACGCCAGCTCCAGACCGCCGTTCGTCGAGGCCGACGCGACCGCCCGGGCGATCGGGCTCGCGCGCGCGGCTCGGGCGCCGCTGTACGTCGTCCACCTGTCGTGCGCCGAGGCGCTCGCGCACGTCCGCGCCGCGCGCGCCGAGGGTCTGCCGGTCCACGCGGAGACGTGCCCGCACTACCTGACGCTGACCGACGAGCGGTACGATCTCGCGCCGGAGGACGCCGCCCGGTACGTGATCTCGCCACCGCTCCGCGGTCCGGGTCAGCCTGAGGCGCTGTGGGATGGCCTCGCGGCCGGTGATCTTGCGCTCGTCGCGACGGACCACGTGCCCGACCGTGTCGCGGTCGAGAAGCGATCCTGGCGCGAGTCGTTCGACCGCATCTCGAACGGCGGACCGGGCATCGAGACGCTTCTGGGCCTGGTCTACTCGGAGGGGGTCTCCCGGGGCCGGATCGGGCTCGAGAGGATGGTCGAGCTCGTCGCCACCACGCCCGCCCGACTCTTCGGCCTGGGTTCGAAGGGCGCGATCGAGCGAGGGCGCGACGCGGACCTGGTGCTGTTCGATCCCGCCGCCAGACGGACCCTCCGAGCCGTCGACCTGCATCACACCAGCGACTACACGCCGTACGAGGGTCGCGTCGTGGAGGGAGCGGTCCGCTCGACGATCGTCCGGGGCGCATTCGTGGTCCGTGACGGGGCCTTCGTCGGCCGCCGCGGTCACGGCCGGTTCATCGAGCGTTCGCTCGACGCGGCGGGCTGATCGCAGCCGGCCTCGACCCACTCGCTGGACCGGCGCGCCCGTCAGCCGAGCAATCGGTAGGCGTCCAGGGTCAGGAACTCCGCAAACGAGTCGTCGAGGACCAGGCGGTCGAGCAGGTCGGCGGCGTCCCCGAGACGGCCCGACGTGCGCCCGCCGTGACGAGCGAGCTCCTCGTCGCGGATCGCCGCGTACAGCTCGCTCGACATCGACCGGCCATCGGTGAGCGTCGTCCGGTGCCGCCGCCACTGCCACAGCTGGGAGCGGCTGATCTCGGCGGTCGCGGCGTCCTCCATCAGGTCGTCGATGGCAGCGGCGCCGTTGCCGCGGAGCCAGGCATCGAGGTACCGCAGCCCGACGCTGACGTCCTGGCGGATGCCGGCCTCGGTGACCGCTCCGCCGGGGATGGCCACGTCCAGGAGCTCGGCCGGCGTGACCCGGACGTCCTCGCGCAGCCGCTCCTTCTGGTTGGGTCGGTCGCCGAGCACGCCGTCGAACACCTCGGCTGCGACCGGGACGAGGTCAGGATGGGCCACCCAGGTGCCATCGAAGCCGTCCCCCGCCTCGCGCACCTTGTCCTCGCGGACGCGCACGAGCGCGTTCGCGGTGACCTCCGGCTCGCGTCGGTTCGGGATGAACGCCGACATCCCACCGATCGCGTGGGCGCCGCGCCGGTGGCAGGTCCGGACGAGCAGCTGGGTGTACGCCCGCATGAACGGGACCGCCATCGTCACCTGACCGCGGTCGGGCAGGACGAAGTCCGGACGATCCCGGAACTTCTTGATGATGCTGAAGATGTAATCCCAGCGACCTGCATTCAGCCCGGCGGCGTGGTCGCGCAGCTCGTACAGGATCTCGTCCATCTCGAATGCCGCGAGGATCGTCTCGATCAGGACCGTCGCCCGGATCGAGCCCAGCGGGATCCCGACGACCGCCTGACCGGCGACGAACACGTCGTTCCAGAGCCGTGCCTCGCGATGGCCCTCCAGCTTGGCCAGGTACAGGTACGGTCCCGAGCCGCGCCGGACCGCCTCGACGCCGTTATGGGCGAGGAACATCCCGACGTCGAACAGGCTCGCGGACACGGGTGCGCCGTCGACGAGGACGTGGCGCTCGACCAGGTGCCAGCCGCGCGGTCGGACGACGAGCGTCGCCGTGCGCTCGGCGAGCCGGTACTGCTTGTCGGGCGTCCGCAGCTCGAGCGTGCCGCGGACCGCGGCGCGCAGCGCGCCCTGGCCGCCGACCACGTTCGCCCAGGTCGGGCTGAGGGCGTCCTCGAGATCGGCCATGAAGACGCGAGCCCCCGAGTTCAGGGCATTGATCATCATCTTCGGCTCGGCCGGTCCGGTGATCTCGACCCGCCGGTCGTCGAGGTTCGGTGGAGCCGGTGCGACCCACCAGTCGGCGGCTCGCACCTCGGCGGTCTCGGGCAGGAACGCGGGACGCAGGCCCTCGGCGAGCGCCTCATCGCGCGCGGCCCGCGCCGCGAGGAGCTCTTCGCGGGCGGGCGCGAACCGCCGCTGGAGGTCGGCGACGATCGCCAGGGCGGATGCGGTCAGGACGTCGTCCGCGCCGGGTACGGGCGGGCCCACGACCTCGACGCCGGCGGGAAGGTCTGCCGTCATCGGTCGGCCGATCGGCGGACGGTCGCCTCGATCAGACCGTGCGGCTCGGTCGTCGCGGTGAAGATCGTGCCGGGGTTGTCCATCCCGAACGGGCTCAGGTCCACCAGCCAGTGGTGGAGGTTCGGCAGGACCATCCTGACCTCGGCAAGGGCGGCGTGGCGCTCGAGCATCGCCCGGCCGACGATCCAGATCGAGTGCTGGACGGACAGGCTGGCGTGCTCCGCCAGGACGTCGAGCATGGTCCCGAGGATCCCGTCGTGGACCGCGTCCCAGTCCAGATCGGTGGGACCGTAGTGCCAGGTCGCGGTGACCTTCGTGGCCATGATCCGATCGTCGGTCTCGGGCAGGGTCGTCAGGGCGTCGCGCGGGAACCCGCGGAAGGCCGAACGTGCCGTCTTCATCACGGTGAGGTCCTCGACGCCGGCATCGACCTCCAGGCCGCCGTCGTCGGTCGCGGTCACGGATGTGGTCCGGGTGAAGTCGCCCGTCCGCAGGAACGCGTCGGGCGACGGCCCGGCGTCGGTCGGGATCGGCGCCCAGCGGTGCTCCCGGATCGAGACGGTCGCCCGCGCGACCTGCGGCATCGCCGCGAAATGTCGGGCGAGCACGGTCGCGTAGGCCTCGACCGGTCCGCTGAGATGCTCCTGGGCGAAGGCGTACACGGTGTTCTTCATCGTGTCCGTGGCGACGAGGTTGGCGTTGTCGCCCTCGGTGTGGGCCGCCGCGAAATCACCCTCGAGCGCGATCGCCACGGTCAGGTCCCGGATCCGGTTCCGGTCCGGCTCGCGGACGATCTTGACCAGGCGGATCGCGGCCTTGCCGTAGCGATTGGGTCCGAGCTCGATCACGTCACTCCCTTCGGCACGGCCGCTACCACCGACCTTCGTCGCGGACGAGCCGGCGGAGGACCCGGCCGGCGACCTCGCGACGGTACGCCGCCGTCGACCGGACGTCGTCGATCGGTCGGAGCTCGCCGACGAGCGCGGCGACGGCGCGCTCCGCGGTCGACTCGGTCGGTCGTTCGCCCTCGAGGGCGGCCTCGGCGGCGGCCGCGCGGATCGGGGTTGCCGCCACCGAACCCAACGCGACGCGGACCTCGCGCCAGGTCCCCGACCCGGGATCGCCTCGCCAGGCTAGCGCGATGACGACCTTGGAGATCGCCTGGGCGCGGCGCGTCCCGACCTTGCGGAAGCGCTGGCGGCGGTCGGCCACCAGCGGCAACCGGATCCGGACGAGGAGCTCGTCGGGTCGGATGGCCGTCCGGCGGTAGGCGGGCCAGAACGCGGCCGCGGGGATGGTGCGCTCGCCGGTCTCGCCCCCCACGACCAGCTCGGCATCGAGCGCGAGCAGGACCGGGAGCGTGTCGCCGGCCGGCGAGGCGTTCATGACGTTTCCACCGAGCGTGCCGCGGTTCTGGATCTGCGCCGCGCCGATCGTGGCCGCGGCCTCCACGAGCGCGGGCGCGTCCTCGCGACAGGCGACGGATGCGCGGATCTCCGAGAACGTGGTCAGCGCCCCGAGCTCGAGCGCACCGTCGCGGACCGAGATCCCGCGCAGCTCGTCGAGTCGCCACAGGTCGAGGACCCGGTCGGGCGGCGGACCGATCCCGCCGGTGATCTGGACCAGCAGGTCCGTGCCGCCGGCGACCGGTCGGTGCGCCCCGCGAGCCGCGATCGCGTACGCCTCGGCGAGGGTGGCCGGGGACACGACGGCCGGCTCGATCGCCATCCGTCAGGCTCCGGTCTCGTCGCGGCGGCCCGCTGCCAGGGCGACCGCCTCGACGATCTTGGTGTAGCCCGTGCACCGGCACAAGTTCCCGGCGATCGCCTCGCGGATCGCGTCGTCGGTGGGCTCGGCCCCCGAGTCGAGGAAGGCCTGGCCGGACAGGAGCATCCCCGGCGTGCAGATCCCGCACTGCGCACCCCCTGTCTCGAGGAACGCCTGCTGGAGACTGCTCAGGCCGGTCGTCGGCGTGGCGAGTCCCTCGACCGTCGTGATCACGGCCGCGTCGACCTGGCAGACGGGTACCAGGCAGCTCACGGCCACGGCACCGTCGATCAGGACCGTGCATGCGCCGCATTCACCCTCCCCGCAACCCTCCTTGGATCCGGTCAGGCCGAGATCCTCGCGCAGGACGTCGAGCAGGCGGCGCATCCCGGGGACGGCGACCTCGGTCGCGGTCCCGTTGACGGTCAGGTGGTAGCTCATCGCTCGGTGTCCCCGTCGGCGGCGCGTCGCGGCGACACGGTCGAGATCCCGGGCGGGCCGGGTGGGTCGATCCCGACGAGCGCGGCCATGATCCGCTCGGGGGTCGCCGGCAGGTCGTGGATCCAGGCGCCGGTCGCATCGTGGATCGCGGCCACGACGGCGGGCGCGCCGACGTCCATCGGCAGCTCGCCGACCCCCTTGGCGCCATGGGGGACGCCGGCGAACGGCGACTCCACGAGGATCGTCTCGATGCGCGGTGCGTCGAGCGCGGTCGGGATGAGGTAGGTCTGGAGCCGGTCGTTCAGGTAGCGCCCATCGAGCAGCTTGATCTCCTCGATCGTCGCGTAGCCGACGGCCTGGAGGGTGCCGCCCTCGACCTGTCCCTCGCACAGGACCGGGTGGATGACGCGACCGACGTCATCGACCGCCACGATCGACCGGACCGCGACCTCGAAGGTGTCGAGATCGACCTCGACCTCGGCGACCGCGGCGGCCCAGCCGAACGCCGGGTACGCGTCGCCGGTGTAGGTGGCGTCGTCGAAGCCGACGCCGGGATACGGCTCGAAGGCCTGGTCGATCCGCGTCGCCCCATGGTCCGCGGCGTCGTCGCGGTAGCTCGTCGCGAACGGGCGGCCGGTCCGTCCCTCGACGGCCTCGCGCAATCGACGGGCGGCCTGGATGGTCATCCCGCCGACGACCATCGCCGTTCGCGACGCCACGGTCGGTCCCGAATCGGGCACCAGGGCGGTGTCCTGCGGCGCCATCTCGACTGCCTCGATCGGCAGGCCGAGCTCGGCCGCGACGAGCTGCGGGAAGATCGTCTTGGTCCCCTGGCCCATCTCGGTCGAGGCGGTCAGGATCCGGACGACGCCGTCGCCGGACAGCTCGACGCTGACCACCGAGCCCATCTTCGCCTCGCCCGAGCCGGTGAACCCCGCCCCGTGCCAGGCGAGCGCGAGGCCGATCCCGCGGGCGGTCCGGTCCCGGGGCGATCGGCGACCGCGGGACTCGGCCGTCCGCACCCGGACCCGGTCGAACTCCGATGCCTCGGCGGCGCGCTCGAGCACCTCCTCGCCGGCGACCCCACCGCGCAGGACCTGCTGCGTCGGCGTGATCCCGCCCAGCCGGTAGACGTTCCGCCGCCGGACATCGAGCGGGCTCATCCCGATCGCCTCGGCGACGCGGTTGAGCTGGGTCTCCGCCGCGAATTCGGACTGAGGCGCGCCGAATCCCCGGAATGCGCCGTTCGGCGGCGTATTGGTCATCACCGCCCGTCCGCGGATCCGGACGTTCGGGATGTCGTACGGGCCGCCGGCGTGGATCGTCGCCCGCGACAGGACGACCGGGGTGAGCGTCGTGTACGCCCCACCGTCCAGCACCAGGTCGATGTCCTGGGCCACGACCCGGCCGTCGCGCATCACGCCGGTCCGGTGGGTAACGATGGCCGGGTGGCGCTTGGTGGTGGCCGCCAGATCCTCGTGGCGGTCGTAGATCATCCGGACCGGCCGCTGGGTCCGGAGCGCGAGCAGGGCGGCGTGGAGTCCGATCATCGACGGGTACTCCTCCTTGCCCCCGAACCCGCCACCGGTCTCGGCCTGGACCACCTGGGCCTGCTCCGACCCGATCCTCAGTCCGCGCTTGAGCGCCTTGTGGACGTAGTACGGGCACTGCAGGCTGCCGTGGACGATCACCCCGCCGCCCGCTCGCGGGACCGCGATCATCGCGTTGTTCTCGATGTACAGCTGCTCCTGGTGGCCGACCCGGTAGGTGCCTTGGACGACGAGATCCGCGCTGGCCAGGCCCGCATCCACGTCGCCCTTGGCGAGGTCGTACCGAGCGAACTCGACGGTCGAGGCGAGCGGGTCGAACACGGGCGGCAGGGCCTCGGTCCGAAGACGGACGCGCAGCCTCGCCTCACGGAGGGTCTCCCGATCGGCGGCAGCGAGGAGGGCGACCGGCTCGGCCTGGTGGCGGATCTCACCGCCGACCGGGACGAGGATGGGCTGGTCGGCGGCGATGCTCGCCACGACGTTGTCGCCGGGGATATCGTCGGCCGTGACGACCGCCACGCGCGACCAGTCGAAGGCCGGATCGAGGTCGATCGCGACCAGGCGAGCGCGTGGCTCGGTGGAGCGGATGGTCGTCCCGTACCAGCCCCCGGGGAAGACGAGGTCGTCGGTGTAGAGGGCGGTGCCGGTCAGCTTGGCCGGTCCTTCGCGTCGGAGCGGCGCGCCCACCGCGCGCCCGGGGCGGGCAGCGATCGTCATCGGCCGTCCGTCCGGTCGGCCCGGGATCCGCCATCGGCGAGCCAGCGGACCTGGTCGACGGTGAGGGCCAGGCCGCAGGCCGCGATGCTCTGCGCGATCTGCGAGATGGATACAGCCCCGACGGTCGCCCACGTCGGGAACGGCTGGTTCATGACCCAGGCCAGGGCGATCTCGTTGGTCGACACGCCGAGCTGGGCCGCCAGCGCTCGGGCTCGTTCGCGCCGGGAGCGATTGTCGGGCGTGTCGAACGCCTGGGTCGCCGCCCGGAATTCGAGCTCCTGGTCCGGACCCGACGGGCGCGCACGCTCGCCGGCATCGTCCGAGTCGGCGAAGTAGCCGCGAGCCAGCGGTGACCAGGAGATGACCGGCAGCTGCTCGCGCTCGTACCAGGCCAGCGAAACCGGGTCCCCGGCGGTCAGGCAGCCCGGCCACGGTGCGCTGATCGGCACCGCCAGGGAGAGGTTCGGACTCGATGCGTCGAACGGAGGGAGGCCGTGCGCCTTGGCCCAGCCGTCCGCCTCGGCGAGTCGATCCGTCGTCCAGTTCGAGGCGCCCGTGGCGAGGATCCGACCGGCGGCGCGATGGTCAGCCAGCGCACTCATGATCTCACCGACCGGGATCGTCTCGTCGTCGCGATGGAGGAGGAACAGGTCGATCCGGTCGCGTCCCAGCCGGTCGAGGCTCTCGACGAGGTCCTGCTCGATGTCGGCCGGCCGGATCCGCGGCTGGCCGCCCTGTCGATGGGGATGTCCGGCCTTGCCGACGATGATCAGCTCGTCGCGATCGGGTCGTCCAGCCAGCCATCGGCCGAGCGAGACCTCGTTCGGGTAGGAGTGCGCCGAATCGATCGCGTTCCCGCCGAGCTCCACGAACGCGTCCCACAGCCGCGGCAGGTCGTCGGTCGCGGCCGACATCCCCAGGATGATCCGGGATACCGGACGGTCGAGCCCGCCCAGGGGCCTCGACGGACAGGCGAGCGGCGGACGAGGGCCCTGGCGCATGGCCACGATCATCGCACCCTCGGTCGCGCCGGACTCAGACCGATCGGCCACGTCGGAGCGCGCGACCGGGCAGCGCGCCGGTGTGCTCGCCGCCGTCGATGACGAGCCGACCGTTGACGATGACGTGGGGGATGCCGGCCGGATAGCGGCGAGGGTCGTCGTAGGTGGCGAGCGACCGGACGACGGCCGGATCGAACACGACGATGTCGGCCTTGAGGCCGTCGAGCAGGAGCCCGCGGTCGGTCAGCCCGAGCCGCGCTGCCGGAACGCCGGTCATCTTCCGGACGGCCGCCTCGAGGCTCAGCAGCCGCTCCTCACGGACGAACTCGCCCAGGATCCGCGGGAACGAGCCGTAGGTCCGTGGCGACGGCATCGACCCGATCAGCACGCTGTCGGTCCCGATCATCGACCGATCGTGGACGAGGAACGGGGGGATCCCGGCGCGATGCGGTCCCGGTGAGACCTGGTTGACGCCGAGATCCTCGGCAAGCAGGAGGTCGCAGATCCCGTCGACCGGGTCCTGACCGGTCTCGGCGAGGTAGTCGGCGAGCGTGCGACCCTCCCAGCGCAGATGGTCCGGCCGTCGGAAGTGGCCGAGCCGAAGATCGGCCCAGGCTCCCACCCCGGCGAACAGGCGGCCGCGCGCGGCGAGCTCTTCCCGGATCCGCCCCCGGATCGCCCGATCCGCCAGCCGTTCCCTGAGACGGGTCACGCCGCCGGCCTGGATCCACGGCGGAAGCATGATCAGCAGGCGGGTGCTCGCCCACTCGTACGGATACAGGTCGAAGCTCACATCGAGGCCCTCGCCCCGGGCGTCGTCGACGAGTCCGAGCATGTCCGCCGGGGACCCCGGGAAGGTGGCCCGATGGTAGAAGTGGGTGATGTGGACGGGTCCACCGCCCCGCCGACCGATCTCGATCGCTTCCCGGAACGGGTCGAGGAACCCGTCGCCGAGCGGATACCGGACGTGGGTGTGGTAGAAGCCGCCGAGACGGGTGGCCTCGGCCAGCAGGTCGGCCAACTCGCGGGTCGTGGCGTAGGCGCCGGGCGGGTAGTCGAGACCCGTCGACAGGCCGAAGGCGCCGTCCTCCAGCCCCTCGCGGAGGAGCGCGCGCTGGTCGGCCATCTGGGCGCTCGTCGGCTCGACGTCGTCCCACCCGACGGCCGCGATCCGCAGGGCCGAATTGCCGACGAGGTAGGCGATGTTGACCGCGACCTTGCCGTCGTACCGGGCGAGGTAGTCCGCGACCGTGCGCCAGTCGTAGGCGAGGTCCGGGCGGCCGTCGAGGCCTGCGTTGAGGGTCAGGAAGTCGTCGAGGTCGTGCTGGGTCCGGAACGGGGCGTAGGCGTTGCCGTCGACGCCGATGACCTCGGTCGTGACGCCCTGGCGGACCTTGGGCTCGTGCCGCGGCTCGGCCAGGATCACCAGCCCGCCGTGGCTGTGGAGGTCGATGAACCCCGGCGCCACGACGTGACCGGTCGCGTCGATCGTGCGCAAGGCGGGCGGACGTGCACCGGGTTCGCCGGCAGCCGACGTCGGTGGGGTGCCGGGAGCGGCGGCCGGCCCGGTGCCTGCAACCGACGTCGGTCGGGTGCCGGGAGCGGCTTCCGGCCCGCGCAGGACGCGGATCGTGTCACCGGTCACGGCGACCGTCCCGGGGAACCCCGGCGCGCCAGTCCCGTCGACGATCGTGCCCCCGACGATCAGCAGGTCGACCGGTTGGTCGGTCATCGGCCGGCGCTCAGAGCGGCCGATGCAGTGATCTCGGACCCTGGATGGTGCGTGGCACGCTCCAACAGGCGGCTCTGGCGGTCGGAGTACCCGCCGCCGTGCGTGGCACGCTCGAACAGGGACCGTCGGCGGTCGGATCGGTGCGGGACGAATTCGGGGTCGACACCCGGCCGGCCCCCGACGCGTCGCTGATCGCTCGTTTGAACGCACCACGCACCAAGGTCATCAGACCGGTGCGAGCCGCGGCGGGCGACTGCACCTCGATCAGGCTGATCGGGAGGTCGACCTAGAGCCCGACGCCCGGCATCCCGCCCAAATACGTGCGGGATAAGCGTGGTCGGGGAAGATCTGCGGAGGTGGCGACCCGCGAGCGATCCCGAGACCGAGGTACCCGACTTGCGCGGAGTGCGCTCGCCTCGGTCGGCGAGGAGGTCCGTCGAGCGCGCCTGGGTGCGGGGCTGAGCCAAGCCACGGTTGCCGGCGCCGTGGGCGTATCCCACACGACCATCGGGCGGATCGAACGCGCCGAGCTTCCGGGCGTCGCGATCCTGATCCTGGCCAGAACGTGTGCCGCCGTCGGGTTGGACCTGGTCGTTCGGGCGTATCCGTCGGGCGATCCCGTTCGGGATGTGGCCCAGGTGACGCTCCTCGATCGACTCCGGCGGCGCCTCCCGCCGACGATCCCATGGCGCGTTGAGGTGCCCCTTCCGATCCCTGGCGACCTGCGTGCCTGGGACGTGGTGATCGGGCCGGTCGGGTCCGAGACGGCGCTCGAAGCCGAGACGCGCATCGCGGACGTCCAGGCGTTGGAGCGACGGATCAATCGCAAGCAGCGAGACGGACGGGTCGATCGGGTCGTGATCCTGATCGCCGATACGCGGGCGAACCGGCGCGCTCTCGCGCTCAGCAGGGACGCGTTGCGCGGGACCTACCCATTGGATTCTCGTGAGATCCTCGCGGCGCTCGGTGACGGGCGGCAGCCCGCAGCGAACGGCATCGTCATCCTCTGATCGGGGGTATCTCGGCGGCCGCGATGAGACGCACCCCCCGCTCATCGGTCAGCCGCCTCGAGACCGGCCGTCATCCGTCGAGGGCCTCGGTGCCCGGCGGTCCGTCGAGCCGCCGGCCGCGGACCCACGCCCCACGGACCATCGCCGGGTGGGGTCGGAAGGCGAGCCGCGACACGATCTCGTCCGGATCGTCCGAGTCGATGCCGGGGATCGGCGCGACCATCCTCGGATCGATGACGATCAGGTCCGCCTCCTTGCCGACCTCGAGCGAGCCGATCCGCTCGTCCAGCCCGAGGGCTCGTGCCCCATCGAGCGTTCCGATCCGGAGCCACTCGCTCGGGACGAGCGGGCCCGGGGCATCGTCACCCTCCAGCACCCGGAGCCCGTTCATGACGTACGCCCCGGCACGCATGTTGGCGAAGAGCGACAGCTCGGGTCCGGCGGCGACGTCCGACCCGAGACCGACCCGGATCCCGGCCGCCAGATAGCGGGCGAGCGGCATCGCTCCCGAGGCGAGGAACAGGTTCGAGGCCGGGCAATGCGCCAGGGCCGTGTCGGTCTCGGCGATCCGCGCGACCTCGCGGTCCGACAGGTGGATGGCGTGCGCGAGCACGGTCCGCGGACCGAGGCCACCGGCCCGGTCATACACGTCGACGTAGTCGACGGCGTCTGGGAACAGGCGGGCGACCTCCCGGATCTCGTGGACGTCCTCGGACAGGTGCGTCTGCCAATACGCGCCGGTCTGGCGCGCGAGCGCGGCCGACTCCCGGAGCATGTCTGCCGTGCACGACACGGCGAACCGCGGGGTGAAGGCGTACTGGAGACGGCCGTCGTCGCGACCGTTCCAGCGGGAGCACAGGTCGGCCGACTGCCGCAGGCTGAGCTCGAGGATCCGATCGGCGGGCAGCCGGTCGTCGTAGGTCAGCCGGTCCATCATGACCTTGCCGATGATCGCCCGGATGCCGTGCGTCTCGGCCGCCCGGAACGCGATGTCCAGGCTCGGCTCGAACACGGCGCCGTACATCATCGCGGTCGTCGTCCCGGCGGCGGCCATCGCCCGGAAGGCCGCGGGCGCGACGCGCTCGGCGGTCGCCGCGTCGAACTCGGCCTCGAGCGGGAAGATGTACCGTCCGAGCCAGGTCAGGAGATCGAGCCCGGCCCCCACGCCGGCGTTCGGCAGCTGCGGCAGGTGGACGTGAAGGTCGACCAGGCCGGGGAGCACCACCAGCGGACGCAGGTCGACGACGGCCGACAGCATCGCCTCGGCGTCGGACCGCCGACCGGCCGTCGTCGCGGCGCGCGCCCAGGCCTCCCAGTCGGTGACAGCTTCGATCCGACCCGTCGCGTCGACCGCGAGCGCGCCGTCCCGGAGGTATCCGGTCCCGCCTCCGGTCAACGGGGTGAGCAGCCTCGCCCGGAGGACGAACGGCGGCCGATCGGGGAGTGACGTTCCGGCGGGCATCGATGGGCCTACGCCGATCGGAGCCAGGGCGGGTGACCGGTCATCCGACCATCCTACGGGAGCCGTGACAGGCGGAAGCGCACGACCCGCCGACGCTCAGCGGACGTCGCGCCGAGCCGTCGGGCCCAGGTCGAACCGGACGCTGCCACCTCCCCCTTACTGGCGGACCGCAGGTCGTCGACGACGAAGCCCTCCGCTCGCCACGCCTCAGCGAGCCGAGTCCGGTCATCCGTCGTGTGAAGGAGGTCCGGCAGTCCATCCCGACCCTCGATCGAGACGAGGGCGTCGATCGATCCGGCCGGCGCGACCAGCGAGGCGAGCCCGGCCCGTGCCGCCGGGTCCACGCCGAGCACGCCCCGGAGCAGCGATCCCCACGGGAACCGCACGGTGACAAGATCGCCGCGACCGACGAGCTCGCGTGGTGGCGCCTCGATGCCGGCGACGCAGAACAGGGCGTTGTCGACGCCACCGCGCGCCACGGATCGGGCCGAGCGCCGGGAGGCGTCGGTCATCGCGCCGGCCACGGCGTCGAGCCCGATGACGAGGGTCGTCGGCTGCCGGGCGGCGGCGCGGATCACCGCCCGACCGTCGCCGGTCCCCACGTCGATCTCGACCCGCTCGAAGCGGGCCGTCAGGTCGGTCAGTTAGCCGACGTCCACCTCGAGGACGTGCCGGCCGATCATTCTGCGCATGGTCGGCCGAGGATACACTCGACCCGTGCCGGAGTCACCGATCGGACCGTACCCGCGACTGCCGCTGGCCGTCCGTCCGCCGGACCCGGGATGCGCGAACGTCGCCCGGAAGGTCGCGGAGCTCGTGGCCGAGCGTCGGGCCAACCTCGTCGTGGAGCATTTGGGCAGCACCGCGGTCCCCGGGCTCGCCGGCAAGGGCGTGGTCGACCTCGGGATCCACCCGTCGGACCCCGTGCACGTGCCGGCCATCACCGAGCTGCTGCTCGAGCTCGGGTTCCAGCCGCAGGACAACGCGAACGCCTTCCCACCCACGCGGCCGCTCGTCCTCGGCGGACTGGCCCCGGGCGACGGCGACGATGCGCCGCGGCAGATCCACCTCCACGTCATCCCCGACGCCGCCGAGTGGTCTCGCCAGATCGTCTTCCGCGACGCGTTGCGGGGCGATGCTGAGCTCGTCGAGCGGTACGCCGCGCTCAAGCATGAGATCGTCGACGCCGGGATCACCAGCGGCCTACGCTATTCGATGGCCAAGACCGCGTTCATCCGGAGCGTCCTGGGCGACCACGCGGCGGCCGAGCCGCCGATCCCGATCGGCGCCACCATCGGGATCCTCGGCGGCGGCCAGCTCGGCCGGATGCTCGGCTCTGCCGCCCGGGCGCTCGGGTACCGGGTGGCTGTCCTCGACCCGGACCCGGCCTGTCCGGCGGCCGCGATCGCGGATCGACTCGTCCAGGCTCCCTACGACGACATCGACGCGGGCCTCGAGCTGGCCCGCGGCTGCGCGGTGGTGACCTACGAGCTCGAGCACGTCTCCGCGGCCCTGGCCGATGCGCTCGATGCCCAGCTGCCCGTCCGTCCCGGCGCGTTCGCGCTGCGGACGACCCAGCATCGCCTCGCCGAGCGCCGATTCCTGGAGTCGATCGATGCGCCGACCGGCCCCTGGCGCGAGGTCCGTACGCTCGATGATCTGCGCGCCGGTGCGCTGGCCCTGGGCTACCCGCTGCGATTGAAGGCCGCGATCGGGGGGTACGACGGCCGCAGTCAGGTCCGGATCGCGGACTCCGACGGCCCGGAGGGGATCGAGGCGGCCTGGGCGGCGCTCGGACCGGTCGCCGAGCGGGTCGGCCTGCTTCTCGAACCAGAGATCGACTTCGCCTGCGAGTTCTCCGTGGTCGTCGGCCGCGACCTCGCCGGCCGGGCCGTGTCGTTCCCACTCGCCGCGAACCGGCACGACCTGGGCATCCTCGTCGAGTCGGTCGCACCTGCGCCGCCCCCGATCACCGGTGCCGTCGCCGACGAGGCGACGGAGCTGGCCGTGCGGATCGCGATGGAGCTCGACGTGGTCGGCACGCTTACGGTCGAGCTGTTCCTGCTCAGGGACGGATCGATCGTCATCAACGAGCTCGCGCCGCGGGTCCACAACAGCGGCCACTGGACGATCGAAGGTGCGGCGACCAGCCAGTTCGAGCAGCACATCCGGGCGATCTGCGGGCTCCCCCTCGGATCCTCGGATGCGCACGGACCCACCGCGATGGTCAACCTTCTCGGGACGGGCCCGCTCCGGGAGGCGCGCCTGGTCGGTGTCGAGGCTGCCCTCGCTGACCCGCTCGTCCACCTCCACGTCTACGACAAGCGACGCGTGTTCGAGCGCCGGAAGATGGGCCACGTCACGGTGGTCGGCGCGGAGACCCCCGACGAGGCGCTCTCGCGAGCCAAGGCCGCGCGGGCGCGGCTGCGCTGGCTCGATGGCTGACCGAACCACCTACGTCGCGCTCCTGCGTGGGGTCAACGTCGGTGGCAACGCGCGGATCCGGATGGTCGACCTGCGCGAGATCGTCGAGTCGCTCGGCCACGGCGACGTCGCGACCTACATCCAAAGCGGCAACGTCGTGTTCACGGCGGCGGCCGCTGGCGGCGCCGCAGCGACCCACGACGACCCAACGAGCGACGACCGAGCGAGCGACGCGCGCCTGGGAACGGGGATCCACGATGCGCTCACGGCTCGACTCGGGCTCGACGTGGACGTGTTGGTCCGGAGCCGGGACGACCTCGAGCGGACGGTGGCGGATGTCCCATTCCCGGTGGCCGATCCGAAGCGTCTGATCGTCGCGTTCCTGGCCCGACCACCGTCGGCGGCGGCGATCCGATCCCTCCAGGCGGTCGACGCCGCGCCCGAGCAGGTCCAGGTCGCCGGGCGGGTCGCCTATCTCGACCTGCCGAACGGGGTCGGGCGGAGCATCCTCGCTCCGCTCCTCGAGCGGCGCCTCGAGGTCCGGGCGACGGCCCGCACCTCACCACGGTCCAGACCCTCCTGGCGATGATGGTCGCCGCTCCCTGATCGCCGAGCCCGGCGACCCCGTTCGTCATCGACCTGACGGCCCCGTGGATCCTTGCGCCGGCCGGCCGCTGCCCATCGGGTCCGACGCACTAGAATCGGCGGGCTGCCGACCGACCCGCCCCGAGGAGACCCGTCGATGTCCCAGGCCCATCAGGTGACCGTGATCCCCGGCGACGGGGTCGGACCGGAGGTCGTCCGCTCGGCGGTCCGGATCATCGAGGCCGAAGGGGTCCGGATCGACTGGGAGGAGGCCGAGGCCGGCCTCGAGGTGTTCAAGCGCGGCGATACGAGCGGCGTCCCGGCGGCCACCCGGGAATCGATCGAGCGGACCCGTGTCGTCCTCAAGGGACCGCTCGAGACGCCGGTCGGGTTCGGTGAGAAGAGCGCCAACGTCACGCTGCGCAAGCTGTTCGAGACGTACGCCAACGTCCGGCCGGCGCGCGAGCTGGCGGGCGTCCCGACCCGCTACGCGGGCGAGGGCGTCGACATGATCATCGTCCGCGAGAACGTCGAGGACCTGTACGCGGGCATCGAGCACATGCAGACCCCGGACGTCGGACAGTGCCTCAAGATCATCAGCCGGAAGGGATCCGAGAAGGTCATCCGATACGCGTTCGAGCTGGCCCGCCGCGAGGGTCGCCAGAAGGTGACCTGCGCGACCAAGGCCAACATCATGAAGCTCACCGAGGGGCTGTTCAAAGGGGTCTTCGAGGAGCTCGCACCGGAATACCCGGAGATCGTCGCCGAGCATCTGATCATCGACAACGTCGCCCATCAGCTGGCGAAAGCACCCGCCCAGTTCGACGTCATCGTCACGACCAACCTCAACGGCGACATCATCAGCGACCTCGCCAGCGGGCTCGTCGGAGGGCTGGGCTTCGCCTCGTCGGGCAACTACGGCGACGGCGTCGCGATCTTCGAGGCGGTCCACGGGTCCGCGCCGAAGTACGCCGGCAAGGATGTGATCAACCCGACCGCGCTCATCCTCAGCTCGGTGATGATGCTCCGGCACCTCGGCGAGGTGAAGGCGGCCGACCGGATCGAGGATGCCGTCCTGGCCACGCTGGAAAGCGGTGCCGCGGTGACCCAGGACCTCGCCCGCCAGACCGGCGGGGACGTCGAGCAGGCCGCCTCGACGTCCGGGTTCACCGACGCGGTCATCGCGGCCCTCGGCCACCGACCGTCGCGCGGGGGTCGGCGCGAGCGTCCGACGGGATCGCCGCCGACCGCCCTCCCGGGCTGGGACTACTCGCCGGCCCACTACGCCGGCATCGACCGACGGACGATCGGGCTGGACATCTTCATCGCGACCGAGATCGGGTCCGACGTCCTGGGGCCGGACCTCGAGCGGATCGCGGGCGGGACCCCGTTCGAGCTCGAGATGATCTCGAGCCGGGGGACGAAGGTCTACCCGCCGACCGGCCTGTCGCCCGACGATGTCGGCCTGCTCCGGGCGCGCTTCGTCACGCGCGATCGCGGCGTTGCCGTCGATGCCGAGCTCCTCGAGCTCCAGGCCCGAGTCGCGGCGCAGCACCCCGGCTGGACGCACATCGAGAAGCTCCACATCTTCGCCGGCCACGACGGCTTCACGAAGGCGCAGGGTCAGTAGCGATGGCGGCCCGACCCGGCGTGCTGGTCGGCATCGTCGGGGGCAGTCGCTCCGACTTCCCCATCCTGGAGAAGGGGGCCGCCCTGCTGACCGAGCTCGGCGTGCCCAACGAGCTCCGGGTGGTCTCGGCCCATCGCACCCCGGACCTGCTCTATCGCTATGCCGAGGAGGCTCCGGGGCGGGGCATCCGGGTGATCGTGGCCGGTGCCGGCGGGGCCGCGCACCTGCCCGGGATGATCGCCGCCAAGACCATGCTCCCGGTGATCGGCGTCCCGATCCCGACCCAGCACCTCGGCGGTCTCGACTCGCTCCTGTCGATCGTCCAGATGCCCCGCGGGGTACCCGTTGCCACCGTCGCGATCGGCAACGCCGAGAACGCGGCCCTGCTGGCGGCCGAGATCCTGGCACTGTCCGACGCCGCGCTTGCTGGGCGCGTCCGGGCCTACCGCGCCGCGCAGACGCAGGCCGTCCTGGACGACGAGACGAACCAGGGCTGAGCCGCGAGGTCAGCCGGCCTCGATCCTTGTGACGACGAAGCGCGCGCGACAGCGGGCGACCATCTTGGCCTTCGATGGGCCTGGATCCTGCCCCGACTCCCAGGCCGTCGACTTGCAGGTCGCGGCCGCGGGGTCGTCGAAATGGCCGGTCACGACGACGTAGCCGTCGAGGTGCGGGCCGAACGGGCAGGCCGGCGCTCCTTCGTCCGTGATCCCGCAGCGCCCGAGTGACGGCGGGACCCTGGCGATCAGCCAGGCATCCTGGTCCTGCTCCGTCAGCGGCTCGGGCTGGAGGATCACGCCCATCCAGTCGTCGGCGAGCCAGGCCGGCGTCATCTTCCAGGCGCTCGCCCCGCCGAGCCCCTCGGTGGTCGGGACGTAGGCCCGGAACGTCAGCGCCCTGGGCCCGAAGCACGTGACGGCCTTGCCGGCTCGGACGAGGTCCCTCGCCGTCGCGAGATCGACCGGGGGGGTCGGACAGCCGGCGACGCCGGTCGCGGCGGTCGCGGAGGGACTCGGGACGGCGGTCGGCGAAGCGGCGTTGCCGAGTGTCGGCGTAGGGGTCGACGGCGCTGTCGCCGACGGTATCGCCGAAGCTGTGGACGCGGCCGGTGACTCGCCCGTCGGGCTCGCGAGCGGGGCGGCGGTCGGCATCGCCGGTGCCGTGCTCGGGGACGTCCCGGTGCAGCCCGTCAGCAGGGCCGCAGCGAGCGCCGGCGCGATGATCCATCGACTCTGTCGGCTCCGCCCGCGAGTCTGACCGCGACCGTTCATGGGATCCTCCGCCGTTCGACCTGGAGCACTCGTGTGACGTCCGCGATCCGGGTGCCGTGACACTCGTCGGTCGACCTCTCGGACTACGATGGGTCCATGGACGACCCGAGATACGAGCCGGGGATGCCGGTCCTCGACCGGCAGGCTGTCCGCACGCCGACGCTCCCGCCCAGCCTCCAGGGTCTCCCGCCGCGATCCGTGCCGGAGCTCAGGCCCACTCCACTCCAGCGGCATTACATCAGTCTGTCGGTCGTCGCGCTGATCTGCGGGGCGGTCGCGATCACCGCGATCGAGCTCGGGGTCCCGATCGGCAGCCCGCTGGTCAAGCTGTGTGTCGTCATCGGGGCGCCCGTGCTCTTCCTGACGACCGCCGACGCCGCCCTTCGGATCTGGCGGTCGGCCTGGGCATGGATGCCCGTGAACCCGGGGCGCGGCCTGTTCCGGCTGGCGTGGTTCCTGGCGACGATGAGCCTCCTCGCCGTGCTCGCGGTCGCGACCTGGGCGGTCCTGAGCGCATGACCGGATCCGGCCGCGGGCGCGACGGACGGTCGACCGACATCGCCTCTGGGGCGGGCGTACCGGCCTGGGTCGCCGGGACGCTCAAGCACTGCTCACGGTGCGGAGCCGAGCTGGTCTCCGGTCCGCTCGAGGGGGAGCATCGGGATCGGCTCGCCTGCCCCCGCTGCGGTCACATCGCCTACGTCAATCCGCGGCTCGTCGCGACCACCCTGCCCGTGACCGCGGCCGGCGACGTCGTCCTGATCCGTCGCGGCATCGAGCCGGCGATCGGGGCCTGGGCCCAGCCGGGCGGCTTCCTCGAGGTCGACGAGACCGTCCATGAGGCGGCCATCCGCGAGACCCTCGAGGAGACGGGCCTGATCGTCGATCCGGGCGAGATCGTGGGCCTGTACTCGCGGCTCGAGGCGACGGTCGTGGTCGTGGTGTTCGAGGCCCGGATCGTCGGGGGCGAGGCCCACCCCACCCCCGAGGCGACCGCCGTCGAGACCTTCACGCCCGAGTCGATCCCCTGGGAGGAGATCGGGTTCAAGACGACGTACTACGCGCTCGTGGACTGGCTCGCGCGACGTCGTCCGGACCTGTCGCCGGGTCCGCCGCCGACCTGGCGGCGCTGGGAAGGCTGATCCCGGGGGGCCCGGCGTCCGCCGGTGGTCGCGGCGCGGCCCGCCGGAGTCGCTCACACCGTCGGTGACGGACCCGTCAACGTGGATCGGCGCGGGGTCGCGGCGGTCAGCCACCCCCAGGCGCCCGACAGGAGACCGATGACCGCGATCGAGGCGGCGCCGACCGCGATGAGGCCGACTGTGGTCGCCCAGTTGGCCCGATCATCGGTCGGCGAGTTGGTCAGGACCAGCACCCCGTAGACCCCGTACATCCCGGCGAACAGACCGACCACGGACACCGCGATCGCGGCCGCCCCGCCCCACCAACGGCGGCCCCGCAGCGCCCAGGCCGTGACCACCAGCCCCGCGCCGAGCAGCGCCCAGGCGAGAGCGTACTGGCGTCCGGCCGGGTCGCCCGCCGTGAGCGCGACCGCGTAGCCCTCGAGGGCGCCGCCGGCGACGATCAGGATGCCCGAGATGACATCGATCGACAGTGGGCGCCGCGTCGAGGGCGGGCGGGCGATCGTCGGTTCGGCGTCATCCGGCTCGAGGCCCGGGCCTGGGCCTGGTTCGACGGTCGCGGTCGGGCGGTCATCCATGGCCGGCAGTCTGCGGCGCCGTTCGTCCTGTCGGCAATCCCTCGTCCGTCATGGGTCGGAGTGGCGACCTGGCTGTCGGTGCCGGATGCGAGGCTGTCGACCGGAACGACCGTCGGGATACCCTCGGGCCGCCGCGATAGCACGGACATTCTTACGAAGGCGCGATCCGGCTCGTCCGGGTCGGTATCGCGGTCGCGAATGGTCGGGAAGTGGCACGTCTAAGAATGGTCGTGCTATCCGAGCCCGTGGACCGCGTGGTCGGGTCCCGCCGGCGCCTCCCCGGACGCCGGCCAAGAATGCCCGTTGTAAGGCGCCGGGGAACGGGAACGAGGCCGCGGAGCGAGGCCGGGTGACGAGGCAACGAGGCCATGGAACGTGCCGGAACGCGGCCGTGTGATCGCGCCGGGGACCGAGACGCGGACGAGGCCATGTGTGATGGGGCCGTGTGACGGGGCCGTGTGATGGGACCGGGAACGAGACGCGGAACGTGGCCGGCGAACGAGGCCGCCGACCGAGACGGCGCTGCGGTCAGTCCAGGTCGACGAAGATGTTCTTGGTCTCGGTGTAGAGCTCCACGGCGTGAAGGCCGAGCTCGCGTCCGATGCCGGACATCTTGTACCCACCGAACGGCGCCTCGGTGTGGACCGAGCTGTTCGAGTTCACGCTCAGGACGCCGGCCTGGACACCCTTGGCCGTGCGCAGGGCGCGTCCGATGTCCCGACTCCAGATCGAGCCCGACAGGCCGTACGGCGTGGCGTTGGCCAGTCGGATGGCCTCCTCCTCCGTGTCGAACGGGATGATCGAGACGACCGGGCCGAAGATCTCCTCGCGGGCGATCCGCATGTCGTTCGAAACACCAGCGAAGACCGCTGGGAGGACGTAGGTCCCCGCCGCCAGATCCGGATCCTCCGGGGCCGTCCCGCCGACGAGCAGCTCGGCACCCTCGTCCTGGCCGATCCCGATGTAGTCCATGACCCGGTCGCGCTGGCGCGGATGGACCATCGGCCCGACCTCGGTGGCGTCGTCCGAGGGATCGCCGACCTTGACCTTGCGGGTCGCGTCGACGAACAGCTCGACGACCCGGTCGTGGGCCGAGCGCTCGACGAGGATCCGGCTCCGGGCGCAGCAGTCCTGACCGCAATTGTCGAAGACGCTGTAGGGCGATTCTCGGGCGAACTTCTCGAGGTCTGCGTCGGCGAACACGATGTTCGGGCTCTTGCCGCCGAGCTCAAGGCTGACCTTCTTCACGTTGTTCGCGGCCAGACGCATGATCTCCTGGCCGGTCGTGGTCTCACCCGTGAACGCGACCTTCCCGATCCCGGCGTGACCCGCGATCGCCGCACCCGCCGTCCCGCCCGGCCCGGTCACGATGTTGACGACGCCGGCGGGGAAGCCCGCCTCGAGCGCGAGCTCGCCAAGCCGGATCGTGCTGAGCGGCGTCCAGCTCGCCGGCTTGAGGATGCAGGTGTTCCCCGCGGCGAGCGCCGGTCCGAGCTTCCAGCTGGCCATCAGCATCGGGAAGTTCCAGGGGACGATCAGGCCGACCACGCCGATCGGTTCGCGCAGGGTGAAGTCGAGACCGGGCTTGCTGACCGGGATCGTCTCGCCGAAGATCTTGTTCGCCGCACCCGCGTAGTACTCGAACACGAGGCTGGCGCCGAGGGCCTCGCCGCGCGCCCCGCTGATCGGCTTGCCGACGTTGCGACTCTCGAGGCGGGCGAGCTCCTCGAGGTGGGCCTTGACCAGCGCTGAGAACTTGGCGAGGGTCCGGCCGCGTTTGCTGGCGGACCAGGTCGACCAGCCCTTCGGGTCGTCGAACGCTTGCCGGGCGGCGGCGACGGCGCGGTCGACGTCCTCCTTTCCGCCGAGGGGAGCGGACGCCATCACCCGGCCGGTGGCGGGCTCCAGCACGTCGAACGTCTGCCCATCGGCGGCATCCACGGACCGGCCCCCGACGACCATCTTCGCGACGATCCGGTCCGGCGTGGTCTGCGGCTCGGTCTGGGGCTGGGTCGTCATGAGTGGATCCTCGGGTCGCGCGGTCGGATCGCCCCGGGTGGGGGTGGAAGGCCTCGATGATACGCCGGTCCTGCGGGTCGTCCTGCGGGTCGGACCGTCGCTACACTCGACGACGTGAGCGCGCCCCCGCCACGAGCGAACGAGCACCGGTCCGGCTGGGCCATCGGCCTGCCGGTGGCGACACGACGCACGGCGTTGTGGATCGTGGTGGTGGTCGCGATCGTCATCGTCGGCACGATCGGCTACGGGCTGCTCGAGGGCTGGACCGTCGAGGATTCGCTGTACATGACGGTGATCACGCTGACGACCGTCGGGTTCCGCGAGGTGCATCCGCTCGATGAGGCGGGCCAGGTCTGGACGATGGTGCTGGCGATCTCGGCGGTGGGGATCATCTTCGGGACGATCGGGCTGGTGGCGGAGGCGATCGTCGCCGATGCGGCGAGCGGCAAGCGGGAGGCCAAGCTGATGCAGGGCGCGGTGGACCAGATCCGTGACCACTACCTCGTGTGCGGCTACGGCCGCGTCGGGTCGACGGTCGCCCGCGAGCTCGTCCACGGGGGCCAGCGCGTCGTGGTCATCGACGTCCGCGCGGAGTCGCTCGCGACCGCCCAGGCCGACGGTCACCTCGTCATCGCGGGTGACGCGACCGACGACGAGACCCTGCGACGGGCCGGCGTGGAACGTGCCCGGGGGCTGGTCACCTCGATCGACTCGGATGCCCTCAACGTCTACGTCACGTTGTCATCGAGGGCGATCAGCCCGGCGCTGTTCATCGTCGCGAGGGCCAACGCGGAAGGTTCGGAGGGCAAGCTCCTGCAGGCCGGTGCCGACCGGGTCGTCTCGCCGTACTCGATGGCCGGCCGACGGATCGCGGAACTCGCGATCCGGCCACGGGTGGCCGACTTCATCGACGCCGCGCTGTCGCATGGGGAGCTCGCGTTCTCGCTCGAGGAGGTCGAGGTCGCCGCTGGAGGACCGCTCGAGGGGTTGACCGTCGGCGCGTTGCGCGACGCCGGTATCTTCCTCCTGGCGATCGTCCGCGACCCCAATGAGTACGTGCCCAATCCGCCCGACGAGCGAACGGTCGTGGCGGGCGAGAGCCTCATCGTGTCGGGTAGCGCCGAGACCCTCCAGCAGCTGCGCGCCCGCGTCTGACCGGTGGCCTAGCCCAGGTCGCCGTGCTCCTCGCGCGCGGCCAGTTCGCGCTCGACATTGCGGACGAGCGCTCCGATCTCGGTCCGCATCGCGTCGCGGATGGCGCGAGTCCCGGCCAGCGCCAGTGTCCCCGAGACCGTCAGGTCGATCGCGTAGGTCACGCGCGTCCGGGTGCCATCGACGGGCTCGAGGTCGAACGGGACGACCACCCGGAGGGATCCGCCGATGCCGCGCGCGGTCCCATCGAGCTCGAGGCGGAGGTGGGTGGGCGGGCGCCGCTCGCTGAACGTCGCGACGGCATCCGTCCTGACGGTCATCATCCGGATCCGGCTGACGAGCACGAGACGGAGTCGGTCCGGTCCGTCCGGCTCGACCGACTCGCAGCCCGGCAGCACCCGGCCGAGCGCCGCCGGATCGTCGAGGATCGACCAGATCGCGCTGGGGGTCCCGGCGATCTCGACCCGGTCGACGATGGGTTCGCTCACGTCGCCGGGTCTGGAGCCCGCTCCGCGCCCGGCGGCTCGAGTGGAGCCGCTTGCGCCGCATCCATTCGCTCGGCCGCGAACATCGCGGCGCCGACGATGCCCGCGTCGTTGCGGAGCTCCGCGGCGACGATCGGGACCTTGACCGTCAGGAACGGCACGAACTTCTCGGGGTTCTTGCTGACCCCGCCGCCGAGGATGAACAGCCGGGGGCTGAACAGCCGGTCGATCGCGATCAGGTGCTCGTCGAGATCCGCCGCCCACGCCTTCCACGACAGGCCGCGCCGGACCCGTGCACTCGATGCGGAGCGACGTTCGGCGTCGCGGCCGCGGATCTCCATGTGGCCGAGCTCGGTGTTGGGGACCAGCTTGCCGTCCGAGAACAGGGCGGACCCGAGGCCCGTGCCGAGCGTGAGCATGAACACGGAACCGAGCTGCCCGACGCCCGCCCCGAATCGCATCTCGGCGACGCCGGCCGCATCCGCATCGTTGACGACGACGACATTCCGCGCGAGCGCCCGGCTGAACTCGAACGTCGCGGCGTAGTCGACCCACCCCGGATCGATGTTCGCGGCCGACTTCGTGATCCCATCGACGACGACCGATGGGATCCCGATCCCGACCGGGACCGTCGCCGGGTCCGCGGCCTCCGGCACGGCCCGAGCGATCCGGGCCACGAGGCGCCTGGCCGCGGAAACGACCGCCTGTGGGGTCGACGGCATGGGGGTCGCCATCCGGAGCCGCTCGCCCACGAGCTGGCCGGTCCGCAGGTCCACGGCGCCGGCCTTGATCCCGCTCCCGCCGATGTCGATGCCGATCGCGCAGTCGGTCACGCTTCGTGCCCTAGAAGTAGTTGACGCTGATGCCGCCGTCGACCACGAGCTGCGCCCCGTTGGTGAAGCGCGACTCGTCCGACGCGAGGTAGACGGCCATGTTGACGATCTCCTCGGGCTTGCCGAACCGGCCGGTGGGATTGCGCGCCAGGCGGAGCTGCTTGGCAGCCTCGTCCTTGAGCAGCCAGTCCATCAGCATCGGGGTCTCGATCGGCCCCGGACAGATCGCGTTGGTCCGGATCCCCTTCGGCCCGAACTGCACGGCCAGGCTCCGGGTCAGCGCCAGCAGGGCTCCCTTGGAGGCCGTGTAGGCATCCTGCGGGACCGAGCAGCCGACCAGGGCGACGAAGCTGGCGATGTTGATGATCGACCCGGAGCCCTGCTCGGCCATGTGCGGGATGGCGTACTTGCAGCCGAGGAAGATCCCGCGGACGTTGACCGCCATGACCTGGTCCCAGACGGCCACGTCCGTGTCGATCACCGAGTGGTCCGCTTCGGGCATGATCCCGGCGTTGTTGTACAGGACGTCGAGCCGCCCGTAGGTCGAGATCGCGTGGTCGACCATCGACTTGGCGTCGACCTCGCTCGAGACGTCGGCCCGGACGAACGAAGCGGTCCCGCCGGCGGCCTCGACCAGATCCACCGTCTCGCGGCCGGCGGCTTCGCTGAACTCGGCGACGACGACTTTCGCCCCATGACCGGCGAAGATCAGGGCGGCCGTCCGCCCCATCCCGCTCCCACCGCCGGTGATGATCGCGACCTTGTCCTGGAGCCTCATCGTGGCCGGTCCTCCGATTGCGGTCGCCGCCCAGGCGGCCGATCCCGTGTCATACGTGTGAGCGTACGCCACCGGCGAGTCGGGTCGCTGGCTCCACGAGATCCAGGACCTCGAAGACCGGGACCGGTCGGCTGAAGCCCTTGAGGCTGAGATCGCCGACGGACCGACCGTCGACCAGGTCCTGGACCGCCGCGAAGGCCCTCCGGTTGAGCAGGATCTGGCCCGAGGCGGCATCGCTGCTCAGGCGCGAGGCCATGATGACCACGGTCCCGACCGCCGCGTAGTCATAACGACCCTCGAACCCGATCCGGCCCATCGTCGCGTGACCCTCGGCGACGCCCACCCCGAACCCGAGTTCTCGGCCACGCTCCGGCCACGACGGTCGCAGTGCGTCGAATCGCCGCCGCATCGCGACGGCCATCCGCACGGCACGGGCGACGTGGTCGGGTTGCTCGATGGGATCGTTGAAGAAGACGAGCATCCCGTCGCCGGCGAAGTGCTCGAGGGTGCCGCCGTTGGCGACGATCTCCTCGCCCATGGCCCGGTGGTAGTCGCGCAGCACGCCGAGGACCTCCTCCGGTGCGGCTCCTTCGGAGAAGGGGGTGAACCCGCGCAGGTCGCAGAAGACCGCCGTCACCGGCCGTCGGTGCCCGGCCAGCAGCGCCTCCCCGTCCGGGCTGGAGATGAGCGCCCCGACCTGCGGCGACAAGAATCGGGCGAGCTCGGTCCGCTGGCGTTCGATCGTCTGGAGAAGGCCCCGTTCGGCGTCGCGCAGACGCTTGGCCGTGAGCGACGCCTCGACACGCGCCCGCAGGATCGCTCCCTCGAAGGGCTTGGGCAGGTAGTCGGCCGCCCCCATCTCGATGCAGCGGACGACGCTCGCCAGCTCATCGACCGCCGAGATCACGATCACCGGCAGGTCCCGCAGGTCGGGGTCCGCCTTGATCCGGCGGAGCGTCTCGTAGCCGTCCATCTCGGGCATCTCGATGTCCAGCAGGACGATGTCGATCGGCGGGTCCCCCGCGGCACGGAGGATCTCGAGCGCGATCCGTCCGTTCTCCGCCTCGATCACCTCGTGGCCCTGGGCGCGGAGCGCGCGGTCGAGGATCGAGCGATTGAGAGCGGTGTCGTCGGCGACGAGGATCCGGCCGGTCGCTCCGCTCACGTTCCTTCCCTCACGAGGCGACACCCGGCTCCGCGGCCGCCCGGAGCTGACCGCCGACGAGGTCGAACTCGGCCTGGGCCGCTTCGATCCGCGGTCCGAGATCGACGAGGTCGTCGTCGGCCGCCGCGGTCTCGATCTCGCGCGCCAACCCGGCTAGGCGCATCGCCCCGAAGGTGGCACTGGTCGACTTCAGCGTGTGGGCGGCGCGACGGACGGCGGTGACGTCCCCGGAGGCCAGGCCGCCGCGGAGCTCGACGAACAGGGCTGGACCGTCTGCCAGGTACGTCTCGATCAGCTCGCTGAGGAACTCGCGATCGTCGCCGACGGTGTCCAGCAACACCGTGAGCGCGGTCCGATCCAGCGTCTCATCAGCCATCGGAGGCCTGTCCATCCGAGCTGGCGGTCGGGGTCGCGGCGAGCGCGGCTGCGAGCTCGGCGGGCCGGATCGGCTTGGAGACGTAGTCGTTCATCCCCGCCTCGAGGCATGCCTCGCGATCGCCCGCCAGGGCGTTCGCGGTCATCGCGACGATCCGCACGTCACGCCGAGGGCCGTCGCCGGCTCGGATCCGTCGTGTCGCCCCGAGACCGTCGAGCTCTGGCATCTGGACATCCATCAGGATCACGTCGTAGGGCACCTGTTCGAGCGCGGCGATCGCCTCGAGGCCGTTCCCGGCGATGTCGGCGTCGTAGCCCATCTGGGCAAGCAGCCGGATGGCCAGCTTCTGGTTGACCGCGTTGTCCTCGGCCAGGAGGATCCGCAGCGGGTGCCGCCGTCCGAGCTCCGGGTCTGCGCTCGGTCGCTCGGACAGGCGGACCGAGGGGGCCTTCTCGGCTCCGTGCAGGACGGTCATCAAGGTGTCGTGGAGCGCCGAGGGCTTGACGGGCTTGGTCAGGAACGCGGCGATAGACGGGGCCTCGCGATCCCGGCTGCCGACCGACGACAGGATCACGATGGGGGTCCCGGCGCCGGTCTCACTCGCGTGGATCCGGTCGGCCAGCGTGTAGCCGTCGAGCTCGGGCATGTTGAGGTCGAGGAGCGCAACGTCGAAGGTCTCGCCGCCCTCCACCCAGCCGAGTGCCTCGTGCGGCGACGACGTGTCCCGGCTGACGATCCCCCAACGTCCGGTCTGCGCGACGAGGATCTGCCGGTTGGTGGCGTTGTCGTCGACCACGAGCACCTTCCGCCCGACCAGCTCCGGGAGGGGTCCGGCGCGATCAGGCGCCAGATCCAGCTCGGAGGCGGCATCCACCCGGATCGCGACCCGGAACAAGCTGCCCTCGCCGTCGATCCCGGTGCTCTCCGCGACGAGTGAGCCGTCCATGAGCTCCGCCAGTCGTCGGCTGATCGCGAGGCCGAGCCCGGTGCCGCCATAGCGACGCGAGATCGACAGGTCACCCTGGCTGAACGACCGGAACAGGCGGTTCATCCGCTCGGCCGGGATCCCGATCCCCGTGTCCCGGACCTCGATCGTGATCTCCCAGCGTCCCGGTCCGCCGGCTGCGCCGGTGTCGAGTCGCCGGCCCGCGACCCGAAGGACGATCTCGCCGCGCTCGGTGAACTTGGCGGCGTTCGACAGGAGGTTGAGCACGATCTGGCGGAGCCGGCCGCCATCGCCGACCACCACCGCGGGCAGGCCGGGGTCGATCGCATAGGCGAGCTCGACGCCCTTGTTCGCCGCGAGTGGGGCGATCATGTCGAGCGCGCCCTCGATGCACGCACCGAGCGCGAACGGCGACGACTCCAGGTCGATCTTGCCGGCCTCGATCTTCGAGAAGTCGAGGATGTCGTTGATGATCGTGAGCAACGCCTCGCCCGAGGTCGTGATCGTCTCGGCGTAATCCCGTTGCTCGTCGCTGAGCGGCGTGTCGAGCAGGAGCCCGCTCATCCCGATGATCGCGTTCATCGGCGTCCGGATCTCGTGGCTCATCGCCGCGAGGAACGTGCTCTTGGCCTGGTTGGCGTCCTCGGCCGCCTGCTGGGCCGCTGCACCCTCTTCGAACAGGCGGGCGTTCTCGATGGCGATGGCCGCCTGCTGAGACAGGCCGGCGAGAAAGTCGAGGTCGGCCTGGCTGAACGATGCCCCGGGGACCGCTCGCCAGACTGCCGTCATCCCGATGACCGTGCCTCGAGCGATCAAAGGAGCGGCCATGAGGCGCTCCTCGACCTCGTCCTGGCCCTTCACTCCCGGGATCGGCACGGACCGCAGGTCGGCCAGGACGTCATTGACGACTCCGGCCTCTGCCCGCCGGGCGAGGTCGCCGATGATCCCTTCACCGAGCTGAACCGTGTCATTCCGGATCTCCTCGGAGTTCTCGCCGAGGACCACGATCGGGCGGAACGTCACCCCGTCGGGATCCGCCAGGAAGACCGCACTCGTGTCGACCGCCAGGAGTGCCTTCGCCCGTTCTCCGATCCGCTCGAGGACCGGACCGAGCTCGAGCATCGAGGAGATCTCGGCGCCCACCTCGGCAAGGGCGGCCATCTCGCTTACCCGGCGCTGGGCGTCCCGGTACAGGCGGGCGTTCTGGATCGCGACGCCCACGTTGGCGGCGAGCGTCGTCAGCAAGCGGGTATCCGACTCGCCGAACCGGCCGACGTGGTGGAGGCTCTGGACGCTGATGACGCCGATGGCCGTGTCGCCGACGGTGATCGGCACACCGAGGTACGAACTCGCCTGGGTGCCGACCCCGCGGGTCTCGAGCGCCTCGAACTGGGCTGCCTGGTTGAGGAGCAGCGGTTCGCGGGTCTGCAGGATCCTCGACGTCAGGCCCTTGCCGAACGGCAGCGGTGCCTGGGGCTCGGTCTGCCTGCCCTCGTAGTAGTACGGGAACTCGATGAGGTCGGTCTCCGTGTCGTGGAGCGCCACGTAGACCAGGTCAGCTCCGAACGTAGAGACCATCTGGTCGCCGAGCTGCGCGATCAGCGCGTCGAGATCGAGGTGTGACGCAAGCGCCTGCCCGACGCTGTTGACGATCGCGAGCTCCGCGGCACGGCGACGGGTCTCATCGATGAGCCGGGCGTTCTCGAGGGCGACGCTCAGGCTGGCCGCCAGCGTGTTCAGCAGCTCCAGTTCCGGCCGTCCGAAGGCATGCTCCCGGTCGAGGTTCTGGAGCGAGATCATCCCGGTCGGCACGCCACTGGAGATAAGGGGTGCGAAGGCAGCGGTCTTCGGCATCTCGCCCGCCAGCGGGGTGAGGGGGTTGTCGTACTCGGCGGCCTGGCGCGCGACCTCGTCGATCAGGAGCGGCTCCGCGGTCCCGAGGACATGCCGTCGGAACCCGTACGGGGCCACCGGCTCGTCCGGGAACCGGACACCCCGTTCGATCGTGTACGGGAAGTGGAGCAGGTCCGCCTCCCGGTCGTAGGTTGCGATGTCCACGACATGCGTGTCGAAGATCTCGGCGATCTTGTCGCCGACGAGGTCATACATCGCCTGCATATCCAGCTCGGCTGCCAGGCCCGCCTGGACGCTGTTGATCACCGCCAGCTCGGCGTTGCGCTGACGCGTCTGGTCGAGGAGACGGACGTTTTCCAGCGCCACGCTCAGGCTCGTCGTCAGGGTCGCGAGCAGGTCCAGGTCAGCCCGATCGAAGGCCCGCTGGCGGTCGAGGTTCTGGAGTGAGACGACCCCGATCGGCTTCCCACTCGAGACCAATGGGGCGAAGACGATGGACTTCGCCGGCTCCCCGGACATCGGCGTCAGCCGGTCTCCGTACTCGGCCGCTTGACGCCCCAGGTCATCGATCAGCAGAGGCTCGCCGGTCTTCAGGACGTGCTTCCGGAAGCCCCACGGTGGGCGTGGGTCGTCGAACGACCGGACGCCGCGTTCGATCGCGTACGGGAAGCTCAGCAGCTCGACGTCGGGATCGTAGATCGCGATGTCCACGACGTGGGTGTCGAAGATCTCGGCGATCTTGTCGCCGACCAGGTCGTACATCGCCTGCATGTCGAGCTCGGCGGCAAGGCCGGCCTGGACGCTGTTGATCACCGCCAGCTCGGCGTTGCGCTGGCGCGTCTCCTCGATCGCCCGTGCCCGGCTGAGCGCGGTCGCGACGTGCTGGCCGACGAATGCCAGCAGGTCGACGTCGGCGTCGGAATAGCGCTGGCCCGGTTGATATGTCTGGACGACGAGCACGCCGAGCCGCTGGCCCTCGGCGACGAGCGGGACCCCGAGCCAGTCCTCGGCCGGGGCGCCGAGCCGGTCGATCTCTCCCTCCGCGATGAGCGCTTCCCAGCGTTCGGCGGTGAGGTGCGCCGGTCGACCGGTCCGGAGGACATACGCGGTCGTGCCACGTGCCTGGCCGGTCCCGATCGCCTCCCATGACCCGGGCGCCGGGAAGTCCATGTCGACGGAATCGACGGCGTACGGGTAGTCCATCGTCCGATGCTCGTCGTCGTAGAGCGCGATGTAGAAGTTGTCCGCGTCCATGAGCTCGCCGACGATCCGGTGGATCGCCGGGTAGAACTCGGCCATGTCATGGACGCCGCTCGCGGCATCGGCGATCCGGTAGAGCGCGTCCTGGATCTTCAGCGCGCGTTCGCGATCCGCCTCCAACGCTTCGAGCTCGGCGATGCGCGCTCGAAGGGCGGCTGCGTCCTTGGTCGAGCTCGTCGCCGCCGACGGAGCCGATCGCTTGTGCTTGCCGGACCCGCGCTTGTCAGGCATGAATGGCCGTCAGGACCGCTCGAGATAGCGTTCGCGATCCCAGGGATGGACGACCGAGTCGTAGGTATTCTGCTCGACCCGGGCGGCGTTGAGGTAGTGGTCGACGACATCCTGGCCGAAGATCTCGACGGCGGCCTCCGAGCGCTCCAGGGCCTGGGTGGCCTCCCACAGCGCGCGCGGCATCCGGTCGCAGCCGGTCGCCACGTAGCCGTTGCCCTTGTATTCCGCCGGCGGGGCGACCTTGTGGCGGATGCCGTAGAGCCCCGCGCCGACGAACGCGGCATAGGTCAGGTACGCGTTCATGTCGCCGCCCGGGAACCGGCACTCCACGTGGAGCGCGGGACCATTGCCGACGACGCGGAATCCGGTGGTGCGGTTGTCCCGGCCCCAGACGACGTTGACCGGCGCCCAGCTCAGGGCCGCGAACCGCTTGTACGAGTTGACGTTCGGAGCGAAGAAGATCGCCAACTCGCGGGCGAGCTGCATCATCCCGCCCATGAACTGGGCCATCGTGGTCGACATCCCATACGGCCCGTCCGACTTCGGGTCGTGGGTCAGCGACTTCGATCCATCGTCGTTCCAGATGCTCATGTGGAGGTGGCCCGACGAGCCCGTCCAGCGATGGTCGGGCTTGGCCATGAACGTGATCCCCCAGCCGTTGAGGTAGGCGATCTCCTTGGCGCCGTGCTTGAAGATGACGCTCCGATCGGCCGACTCGAGGACTTCGTCGTAGCGGATGTTGACCTCGTGCTGGCCCGGGGCCGCCTCGCCCTTGCTGAACTCGATCGGGATCCGCGCTTCGGTCATCTGGTTGCGAAGAAGTCGGTGCAGGGGCTCGGCCTTGGTCGCCTGGAGGAGGTGGTAGTCCTCGTTGTACGTCCCGAACGGCTCGGGCACCGCCCAGCCCGACCGGTGCTGATCCTCCCAGCTGGTCCGCAGGACGTAGTACTCGAACTCGGAGCCGGCCTTGATCACGTAGCCGGCGTCGGCGGCCGCGGCGACCTGCCGCTTGAGCATCGTCCGCGGCGAGACCGGGATCTCGGTGTGGGTCGCCTCGTCGATCGTGTCGGACAGGACAAGGGCGGTCTTCTCGAGCCAGGGGACGACTCGGAGGGTGTCCCAGACCGGTGACGCGATCCAGTCCCCGTAGCCGGTCTCCCAGTTCATCAGGCGGAAGCCCTCGGGCGTGTTCATCTCCATGTCCGTCCCGAGGAGGTAGGTGCAAAAGTGCGCGCCGTGGTCGATCACCCCGTTGAGGAAGGCCTGGGCCTGGACGCGCTTGCCCATCAGCCGACCCTGCATGTCGGTGATCGCGACGATCAGGGTGTCGATCTGCCCGTCGCGGACCTGCGCCTCGAGCTCTTCGAGCCGGGGATGCTTGGCGTGGCCGTGATCCTTGCTCATGGTCGACTCCTCGCCCGAGGGCTCGAGAGATGCGGAAGCGAGTGGAGGGCCGACCAAGCGGCCGACCCTCCGATGCTACGAGTCCCGGCGTCACCGCGCGAGGCGATGGCGCGTTCCGTTTGCTCCGTCGTCCGGATCAGAGCTGGCTGGCAGCCTGGTCGAACTCGCGCTCGAGCTCGGTCAGGTCGGCCTCGGCGCCCTGGACCTGTGGTCCCTTGAACCGCGTCCTCGCCCACCCGAAGTAGTAGATGAGGAGGAGCAGGACCGTGATGACCATGAACGGGAACGAGATGTTGCCCGAGGTCGGCCAGCTGAACAGGACCATCAGGACGATGACCCAGAAGATGGCGACGTAGGCGACCGGCTTGGAGAATCGACCGAGGCTCCAGACACGGACCTTGAGCCAGTCCGTCGTCGTCGCTCCGAGGTAGATGACCACGCCGTAGGCCGCGTACAGGAAGATCGTGCTGATCGCCGTGACGATGACGATCGCCGTGCCGCCGCCGACGATCCCGGCCGCGACGCAAAACAGCCATGCGACCACGACGATCGCGGTCAACGCGTTGGCCGGGGTCCGATACCGGTGTGAGACCTTCTTGAGCCAGCCGGAACCGGGGATCCCGTCATCGCGACTGAACGCGAACAACATCCGCCCGGCCGCCGCCACGGAGGCGAGGCCGCAGAACGACATCGCGATGGCGATCCCCGCGGCGAGGAGGTCGCCCATCCCGACGCCGAGGATCACGATGCTGTCGAGGTTGTATTGGAGGATGGCGATGACAGCGACGCCGCCCCCGAAGTAGTACTGGCTGGCGGCCGCCTGGACGGGCGTGTCCAGCGTCTGCGGGAACAATGCGCCGAGAGCCGGCAGGTGGGTCGTCAGCGCGAACAGGAAGATGAACCCGACGACCGCTGACACCGCGACGGACAGGAACACGCCCCAGGCGCTTGACATCCGAGCGCCGACGGTCTCCTCGGCGACGTGGGCCGACGCGTCATAGCCGGTGTACGTCCAGTTGGCGAGGAGGAGCGAGAAGAAGAACGCGAGCACCAGCGGGTACGACACGGCGGGCCCGTACTTCAGGCTGATCGGGCCGATGTCGTTGTTCCAGGAACCCGCCACGTCTTGCGGCTGGATCTTGAACAAGGTCAGCCCGCTGATGTCGGGCTTGCCGGCCAGGAAGATGAGGATGACGACGGCCGCGACGATGCCGATGTGCCACCACACGCTCACCTGGTTCAGCACTGCGACCAGGTTGATCCCGGCGATATTCAGGGCCAGCTGGATGAGCAACAGGATGCCCATCGTCAGGAGCTGGCCGGTCAGCCACGTTTGCCCGAAGACCAGTGTCGTGTTCTGGTAATCGATCGAGGCGTTCGCCAGCAGCGGCGTGATGATCGTGGCGTTCAGGAATGCGGCCGCCGCGAAGTCGATCCCGGCTACGATCGCGAACTGTCCGATCAGGTTGAGCCAGGCTGTCCACCAGCCCCATCGTTTGTTCTTCATCTTGCTGGCCCAGTAATAGAGCCCGCCGGCCGTCGGGTAGGCCGAGGCGATCTCGGCCATCGACGCCGCGATGAGCAGGACGAACACGGTGACCAGCGGCCAGCCGATGAGGACGGCGGCCGTGCCGCCCCAGGCCAGTCCGTAGTCGTACAGGATGACCGCGCCGGTCAGGATGGAGATGATCGAGAAGCTGATCGCGAAGTTCGAGAACCCGCCCATCGTCCGGTAGAGCTCCTGGGCGTATCCCAGCCCGTGGAGATCCTTGACGTCCTGGGCGATCTGTTCGTCGCGTGATTTCTGTTGGGTCATCGATACTCTCCCTCACCATCGAACCCGGGCCGGACGGTAACGGGTCCGGCTCGCGGGACCGGCGGCTCCTCCCTCAAGGAGCCCCGGCTCGAACGGACGCCGACCACGGACAGGTGTGGTCGGGTCGCAGCTGCAGTGCGAACGATGACGGGCGCGGACGCGGGCTCGGTCGCGGGCCCTCCTTTCGGACGTCAACCGGGCGCTGACGCCAGGTTCGCGGGCGAACGATGGCGGGCACGATACTCCTCGCATCGGTGCTGGGATAGGGGGTGGCACGGTACGGTGCGGTGGGATCGCCGTGGTGCCGTACGATCGGGCCCACGCCGGAGCCCGCCGGTCGTCCCGCTCGCGATCGAGACCTGACGGCTCAGTAGATCAGGGTCGCATCCGTCGGGAAGCTGAACTCGAACACCGTGGGCGGAAGTGGCGCATCGGGCGCGAGCTCCACCGCGACGGCATCACGCGTGGTGCCCCCGCCGATGGTCTCGGTCAACCGGACGATCACGCCGGTCTCACGGTCGAACGCCACCTCGAGGTGGTGGTCGGGGCGGTCCGCGGCGATGCCGATGGTCCGTGGGTGATCGCACTCGACCACGACGGCCTCGCGGTCGGCGACGGACGCCGTCCCGGACACCCAGCAACGGCCCGTTGCGAGGACGTTCTGGCAGAAGCCGGCCGGGTGCACGAACGTGTCGGGGAGGGTCTCCTTTGGCAGCGCCGTGAGCGGCCGATAGACGGTCGACATCCCGGGCAGATCGCGGTCCTCGAGCCCGACCACCATCCGGCGGACGGGACGCTCGGTCCCGAGTCGGTGGGGCGCGGAGTACGTTCGGACGGTCTCGCCGTCGGACACCCACGTCTCGTACGCCGCGGCGATCCCGAGACTCGGCTGGGTGGTCGTGACCCGAGCGTGGCCCGGGTGGCGGAGCGCCGTCTCGATCACGCTGAGTTGTTCGCCCCGGGCGGTCCAGGTCCGCTCCTCGATCCGCAGCCGGAGCGTCTCGAACCGGAGCTCGGCATCCCGGGCGAAGGTGAACAGGGTATCGACGCTCGGGAGACCGGCCGGGAGACTGGCGAGCTCGGGCCGATCCCGGCCGTCGACCCCGTCCGGCAGGCTGGCGGCGCGATCCCACAGGCGGGTCGATGACATCGGCCGGATTGTAGCGCCGTACACTCGGGACATGCCGTCCAGCCAGCCGCCCGATGCGATCGAGCCAGCGGCCTACCGGACCGAGCACGACGCGCTCGGTGACGTTCGCGTCCCCGCGGAGCGCTACTGGGGCGCCCAGACACAGCGGTCCGTCGACAACTTCCGGATCGGTGTCGGCCGGTTCACCTGGGGCCGTCCCGTCATCCGGGCGCTCGGGATCCTCAAGCTGTCGGCCGCCCGGGCAAACGCGGATCTCGGCCACCTTCCCGCCGACAAGGCCGACCTCATCGAGCGTGCCGCGCGCGAGGTCGTCGACGGCGGGCTCGATACCGAGTTCCCGCTGGTCGTGTTCCAGACCGGGTCGGGCACCCAGACGAACATGAACGCCAACGAGGTCGTCGCGAGCCGGGCCAACGAGCTCGCGGGCGCGGGACGGGGCGGCAAGCGGCCGATCCATCCGAACGACGACGTCAACCTCAGCCAGTCCTCGAACGACGCCTTCCCGACGGTCATGCACATCGCTGCCGTCGAGCAGATCGAGGGCG
>JADGQI010000062.1 GCA_017881905.1 Chloroflexota bacterium | reverse complement strand
GGTCGTCGGTGGGGCGATCGCCGTGATGGTCGCGCTCGCGATCGCGGCCGTTCTGCTCGCGGGTGCCGGCGGTCCGCAGGTCGCCGTACCGGCGTTCCTCGATGGGACGGCGGTCGGGTCGCCGGATCGGCCCGAACCGGTCGGCTCCGCCGTGCGTGGCGGGGCGGCGGCGGCCGGAGGCGAGGTCGTCGTCGAGGTCGCCGGGGCCGTTCTTCACCCAGGGGTCTATCGCCTCGGATCGGGCACGCGCGTCGCGGACGCGCTGACGGCCGCCGGCGGATACGGGCCGAGGGTCGACGCGGCACGAGCAACGGCCATGCTGAATCTCGCGGCTCGTATCGCCGACGGCGACCGGGTGGTCGTGCCGTCTCGGGACGATCCGGTCCCGTCCGGAGGCGTGCCTACGACCGGCGGTGGGAGCGCGGCCGATCCGGGGTCGTCCGGCGCTGCGCCGTCCGGCCCGGTCGATCTCAATCGCGCGACCGCCGCTGAGCTCGATGCGCTGCCCGGGATCGGACCCGTCACCGCGGCGAAGATCATCGCGGCCCGGACCGAGCAGGCGTTCTCATCGGTCGAGGACCTCCGGACGCGCAAGCTCGTCGGGGCCTCGACGTTTGAGAAGCTGCGCGACCTGGTCGCGGTTCACTGACCGGGCGGCACAGAGCGGCTGATGCCGAGGAGCGGCTGGCTTGCGACCGGGGCGGTCAGCGCGGCGCTCGGCGCACCGTCCCTGGTCGACCGGTTCGGACCGCCCGCAGGGTTGGGCCTCGCCCTCATTCTGGCGGCCGTCGCCGGGACGCTCCTGGCCGTCACCCGAAGGCGCGCTCCGACCCGTCCGACGCGGGCCTTGAACCGGACCACGCTCCCACTGGTCGTCGGCGTCCTGGTCGTCGCCCTCCGGCTCCTGAGCGGCGGGGGGCCGGGCGTCGATCCGCCGATCCCGGCCGGCGACGGACCCTGGCCGAGCGTGGTGGTCGGCGTCGGGACCCCGAAGAGCGGTCAGCAGAGCGCGACGATCGAGACCGAGCCCGGTCGCATCCGCGTCGCCGCGACGCTTCCCCGCTACCCGGAGATCGTGCCCGGCGATCGGGTGACGACCACGGGACGCCTCGAGCCACTCCCGCCGGACGACGGCGGATACGGCACGTACCTCCGGCGGATCGGGGTGACCGCCACGCTCCGGGCGCGCTCGCTTGACCGGATCGGCACCGACGGGAGCCCGGCGACCGCGATCGAGGACCTGCGGCGCACGGCCGGCGAAGCCCTGACGCGGTCTCTGCCCGAACCCGAGGCCGGGCTCGCGGCCGGGATCCTCATCGGGCTGCGCGACCGGGTCGATCGCGACCTCGCGGCGGCGTTCACGACGGCCGGGGTCAGCCACGTCGTCGCGATCTCCGGGTGGAACATCGCGATCGTCGGTTCCCTGGTCGGGGCGCTCGTTCGCCGTCGACTGGGTCGCCGCAGCCGCTCGGTCGTCACGTTGCTGGCGATCGTCGCCTACACCATCGCGGCGGGGGCGTCGCCGTCCGTCGTCCGGGCCGCGGCGATGGCCGCCGTCGTCATCCTCGCCCGCGAGTCGGGGCGAGCCGGGGCCGCGGCGACCGCACTCGGGTGGGCCGTCGTCCTGCTCCTCGTCGCGGAACCGACGACCGTCGCCGACGCGGGGTTCCAGCTATCGGTGCTGGCGACCGGCGGGCTCATCGCCTGGGCGACGCCGATCACCGGACGACTTCGAGCGTGGCGAGGCGGGCGGTTGCCCGGTTGGCTGGCCGAGGGCCTCGGAGTCTCGTTCGCCGCGGAGGCCGCGACGCTCCCAGTCGTGCTCGCCGGGTTCGGGCGGTTCGCGCTCCTGGCACCGGCGGTCAATCTCGTCGTCGTCCCACTCGTGCCGCCGGCGATGGCGGCCGGTACCGTCGCCCTCATCGGAGGCTGGCTCGTGCAGGCCGGTGCGCCGGGGATCGTCGCGACCGTCCTCGGGTTGCCGGGCTGGTTCGTCCTCGCAGTCCTGGTCGGGGTCGTTCGTGCTGCGGCGGCGCTGCCGTTCGCCAGCATCACGCTGGCCCAGCCGTGGGGCACTGTCGCCGGAGCGGTGGCGGCCGGGGCCGTGCTCGGTGCGGCGAGCGGCCGTCGGCCGTTCGGTGCGATGGTGGCGGCGATCCGCCACATTCGGCGATCCGCGCCGGCGGACGGGCGGCCCGGGTCTGACACGGACGCCGGACGCGCGAAGCGCCGTCCAGCGGCCGCCGACGGGCGAGTGACGACGACGGTCCGGCCCACCAGGACGGCGCCCGTGCGGCGGGTCGATCGCTCGCGGTCCGTCCGATTCGTCGCCGGCTCGCTGGTCCTCAGCGTCGTCGTGGTCGTCATCGCCGCGGCGAATCGGCCGGATGGCCAGGTCCGGGTGACGGTCCTCGACGTCGGCCAGGGTGACGCGATCCTGGTCGAGGGCGGGCGTGGCGGTCGGCTCCTGGTCGACGGCGGCCCGGACCCGGATCGCCTCCTCGTCGCGCTCGACGCGCGACTCCCACCGTGGGACCGACGGATCGACCTGCTCGTCCTGACCCATCCCCACGAGGACCACGTCGCGGGGCTCGCCCTGCTGCTCGATCGGTACCGGATCGGACGCACGTTCGAACCCGGCATGATCGGTCCCGGACCTGGCTATCGCGCGTGGCGGACGGCGCTCGGCCGACTCGGACTCCGTCCCGACCGACTCGCGACCGGCGACACCTTCGGCCTGGACCAGATCCGCTTCCGCGTCCTGTGGCCCGACCCGGGGGCCGTGCCGCTCGAACCGGCCGACGGCGGGACCGCGATCAACAACGTCTCGATCGTCCTGCTCGGCGAGGTCGGGCGCGAGCGATTCCTCCTGGCCGGTGACATCGAGGAGCAGATCGATCCGATCCTGCTGAGCCGCGGCCTGCCCCGGGTCGACTTCCTCAAGATCGCGCATCACGGCAGTCGGACCTCGTCGACCGGGCCGTTCCTCGATGCG
>JADGQI010000061.1 GCA_017881905.1 Chloroflexota bacterium | reverse complement strand
GCGAGGTGGACGACCGCGTCGGCGCCCCGGATCACATCGTGCGCCTGGCCGAGGTCGGTCAGGTCAGCCACGATGCACAGCCCGTGGGCACTGCCGTCGCGGACGAGGTCGACGTTGAGGACGTCATGGCCGTGCTCGCGCAGGTCGGCGACCACCCACCGACCAGCCTTGCCGCTCCCGCCCGTGACGACGACCCGCATGGTCAGCGACCCGCCTTGAACGGGTAGACGACCCAGGCGTCGGTCGCGGCCGCGAAGTGATCGGGGACGCCCGGGACGACGGACCGAGCCGGCTTGTAGTGGAGCACGGCGGTGGTCGGGATCCCGCCGGCCTGGCGGACCCGTTCGCTCACCGCATGGATCGTCGTCCCGCTGTCCCAGACCTCGTCGACCAGCAGGATCCGACGCCCGCGGAGCAGGGGGTCGGCGGGGAACTGCAGGAAGGTCGGCGCCGGACCCGGCGTGCCGTGCTCGTCGTAGTAGGCGACGGCGGCGACCAGGATGTCGCGGATGCCCAGCCGATAGGCGAGCATCCCGGCCGGGACCATCCCGCCGCGGGTGATGGCGAGCATCGCGTCGTACTCACCGGCGACCTGTGCCGCCAGCGAGGCGACCAGACCGTCCAGGTCGTCCCAGGTCACGACGTCTCGTTGCGTGGCCGTGGCTTCGGAACCGCCGGCGATCGCCGGGATGACGTGGACCGTGGCATCCGGCGCGACCGGCGCGCCGAGGGAGGACGTCCGCTCACCGTCCACGAAGATATTGATGTGCTGGCGGATCGAGGGCCCGGCGTCGCACAGGCGATCCGCCAGCCCCGGCCATCGAGCGTCGAGCGTCGCGATGATCTCGCCGACGGTGGCTCCGGACGCCGTCGTCCGATGCTCGACCCCCGGAACGAGTGCGGCCAGTGAGCGGGGGAGGATGACGGCGGCCATCGGGGTCAGACGACGATCGCCTCGACCGAGTAGATCGGCGGCAGGGTGGTCACGATCGGTTGCCACGCATCCCCGCCGTCCCGGCTCCCGTAGAGCTGGCCCGTACTCGTCCCGAAGTAGACCCCGACCGGATCGAGCACGTCGCGCGCCATCGCCTCGCGCAGGACCCCGAGGTACGCGTCGCGCTGGGGGAGACCCGTGTCACCCCGGATCCAGCTGTCGCCGCCGTCCTCCGTCCGCCACACGGCGGCCGACCCATCGGGCATGAACCGGCCCTGCTCGGCGCCGTTCAGCGGGATGGCCCAGACGGTCTTCGGGTCGCGGGGGTGAGCGACCATCGGGAAGCCGAACTCGCTTGGCAGTCCCGCACCGATGTCCTGCCAGGTCAGTCCGCCGTCGAATGAGCGGTACTGGCCGCAATGGTTCTGCTGGTAAAGGTGCTCCGGCTCGTCCGCGGCCATGACCAGCTTGTGGACGCACTGGCCCGTGACGGGCAGCGGGTCGGGCAGGAAGCCCGCCCGGACGCCGTGGTTGCGCGGCTCCCAGGTCGCCCCGCCGTCGCGCGTCTCGAACGTCCCGACGGCCGAGATCGCGACCCACATCCGGTCAGGGTCGGTCGGGTGCGGGATGATCGTGTGGAGGATGAGGCCCCCGGCGCCGGGCTCCCAGGTCGGCCGGGTCGGGTGATCGGTCAGGCCCTGGACGTGAGCCCAGGTCCGTCCACCGTCCTCGCTCCGGAACAGTCCGGCCGGCCCGACGCCCGCGTGGATCGCGCCATGGCCGGCGGTCACGTTCCAGACGCCGGTGATCTTGGGGCCGTCGTCGCCGTAGGTCAGGCCGTCGCTGGACTGGGTCCAGCTCTTCCCCAGATCGTCGCTCCGGAAGACGGTCGGCCCGTACCACGCCGAACCGCCGCCGGCGTACAGCGTGCCGGTCGCCGCATCGCGGCTGATGTCCTGGATGGGATACCCGTCACAGGTCGGGCCGTGGACCGTCCACGACCGGCGACCATCCCGGGACTCGACGATGAATGCGCCCTTCTTGGTGCCCACCAGGAGCAGGATGCGGTCCGCCACGACGACTCCTCCGTCCGGGCGGCCCCTCGTTGGACCGCCGGTCTAAGAGTATCGCCCCGCCGCGGCCGGCGATCACCGACCGGGGGTCGGGCCCTCGTCGCGGACGGCCTCGACCGAGCCGAGCGCGTCGCGCAGCTTGTCGATCCATTCGCCCTGGTGGTCGGCGACGAGGCGGACGCACCAGGCCAGGGCATCGCTCCGGCTCCGGGCGACGCCGGCGTCGACGAGCGTGTCGAGGACCGCACGTTCCCGCATGCGCAGCCGGGTCATCACGGGGACGCTGAGCGTCGTGAAGTGCTTCTCGACGTCGCCGATCCGGACGCCCCAGGCGACCTTCCGGCCGAACCGCTGCTCCGCATCGTCCGCGATCCGCATCCGGGCCCCGCGCGTATCTTCTCGGAACGCCTCGATCCGGGAGGCGCGAGCCGCCGATCGCTCGGCGTCGGACGCCCCCTTGTCGAGGGTGACGTCGGCCAGCTCGCCCACGACGAGGATCTCCTCGCGGTCGCGGGTGATGGTCGGACCGGACGTGAACCAGCCATCGGTCAGGCGGCCGGCGAACCAGCCGCGGAGCTCGTCAGGGGTGTCGTGATGTCCCATCGGGATCGACCTCTCGTGTGTTGGCGTTGCTGAGATTACATAATTACATGGCGTGTCAAGACGGCCGCGGACCGACCGACGGGCGAACGTCGGGACCCGGCTAGAATCGCCCCGTGGACGCACCCAGCGATCGACCGCCAGCCCGCCCGCGTGGCGCCGCCTCGACGGCCGGTCTGGCGCTCGTCGTGATCCTCGTCGGGCTCGGGCTCGTCGGTGTCGGCCTCGTGATGCGAGGCGGGTCAGACCCGACCGCGTCATCGTCACCTGGTGCGACCGAAGGTCAGGCGACATCCACCGCGTCGGCCGTGGGCGCGTCGCCATCGTCGTCCTCCTCCACGGTGCCGTCCCCGACGGGCGGCGAGACCCTTGGCTACCTGGTGTCGCCGACCGACCTGGCCCAGCGGACGGCCAGCGCCGTCGCGGGCGCCGACCCGTATGCGGCCGCGCACGACGAGCTCCTGGGCTTCGCCGAGGAGGCGCTCAAGCATCCAGCACGGCCGATGACGAACCTCGATATCCCGGGGACGGAAGGCCCGTTCGTCGACGACACCGCGATCGCTTACGGCCTCGGCCTCGCCTACGCGATGACCGGGGACGTACGCTACGCGCAGCAGGCCCGCGCGTACATCGACGCATGGGTCGGCACGACGAAGGGTCTCGTCAATGCCTGCCCGGATGACGGTGGGTGCCAGACCTCGCTGATCGTGGCGCGGGTCGTGCCGGGCTTCGTCTTCGCCGCGGACCTCATCCGCCCGTCGGGCGTGTTCAGTGCCGAGGATGACGCGGCGTTCAAGACCTGGCTGGACGGACTCATCCTGCCCGACCTGCCGACCCGGGCCGGGAACTGGGGTGATGCCGGGACCTTCTCCCGCGCCGCCATCACCGACTACCTCGGCGACGAGGACGGGTTCGCGAAAGCCATCGAGGAGTGGCGGACCCGGATGGACGCGGTCCCGGCCGACGGCCACCTGCCGGACGAGGTCCGTCGCGGCGAGGACGGGATGTCGTACACTCAGGAGGCGCTCCAGTACAAGGTCGCGACCGCCCGGCTGGCTGAGCTGCGCGGCGTCGACCTGTGGTCCTACAAGGGCAAGCAGGGCGCGACGCTCCGTGGTGCGCTCGATTACCTGTCCGGGTATTGGTTCCGACCCGCGGACTGGCCCTGGGACCCCAACGTCCGCGTCCCATCGCCGAGTCCGATGTGGGAGCTGGCCTATCAGCACTGGCCGGACCCGGCCTGGGCCAAGATCTTCGCCGCCGACCGGCCGTTCAGCGAGGAGGGTCATTCGGCCGTTCGCTGGACCACGATGACCAACGGCATCCCGATCAAGTAGCGGGCGACGCGTCGGACGGGACCGCTGGCCGGCGAGCCCCGACCCGGCGCTATCGTGGCGGTCGTGAGGCACCGGCGATGACGATGGACGGTGGCCGCCGGCGCGGCCGACGCACCGCAGACGGCCTGCCCAGGCTGCCGTGGCGATCGATGGTCAATCCCTACCGCCCGATCGAGATCCTCAGCGCCGATCAGGTCGAGGCCATCCACCGGGCGTCGCTCCGCATCCTGCGCGAGATCGGCGTCGAAGTGCTCGGCGACCGCGCGCTCGACCTGCTGGCGGACGCCGGCGCGACGGTCGATCGAGCGAGCCGGAACGCACGGCTCGACGACGGGCTGACCGAGGAGCTGATCTCCCACGCGCCGTCGGAGTTCACGCTCCACGCCCGGAACCCGGCGCGGGACGTGGTCTTCGGCGGACGGAACCTCGTCTTCGGGGCGGTCGGGGGCCCGGCCTTCGTGACCGACCTCGACCGCGGCCGCCGTCCGGGCAACTTCGCCGACTTCCAGGACTACGTCCGGGTCATCGGCTCGCTCGACATCGTCCAGCAGGAGGGGGGCGGTCCGCTCGAGCCGAACGACCTGCCCGTCCCGACCCGACATCTCGACATGTATCGCTCGCTGGCCGTTCTGCTCGACAAGAGCTGGCAGAGCCTCGGTGCGGGTCGCGTCCATGTCGACGATGCGATCGAGGTCCACTGCCTGATCCGCGGGATCGACCGGGATGCCCTGGCCGCGGCGCCGAGCGTGATGACGATCATCAACTCCAACTCGCCGTTGCGCTTCGATGGCCCGATGTCCGACGGCCTCATCGAGATGGCCCTCCACGGCCAGCCGGTCGTCGCCACGCCGTTCACCCTCGCCGGGGCGATGACGCCGGTCTCGCTCGCCGGTGCGCTCGCGCAGCAGAACGCCGAGGCCCTGTTCATGGTCGCCCTCGCCCAGATCGCCCGGCCCGGGGCGCCGATGATCTACGGCGGCTTCACCTCGAATGTCGACATGCGGACCGGGTCACCGGCCTTCGGGACGCCCGAGTACGTGAAAGCAGCCTTCGCCACGGGGCAGCTCGCCCGCCGCTACGGGTTGCCGTGGCGCTCCTCGAACGCGACCGCGTCGAGCGTCGTCGACGCGCAGGCGGCATACGAGTCGGAGATGTCGGTGTGGGGCGCGATCATGGGTGGCGTCAACCTGCTCTACCAGGGTGCCGGCTGGCTCGAGGGAGGGCTGACCGCCTCGTTCGAGAAGCTCATCGTCGATTCCGAGATCCTCCAGATGATGGCGGAGGTGCTGGTCCCGTTCGAGGTGGATGAGGCGACCCTCGGGATCGACGCCATCGCCGAGGTCGGACCGGGCGGCCACTTCTTCGGCTCGTCGCACACGCTCGAGCGATACGAGACGGCGTTCTACCGACCGCTCCTGTCCGACTGGCGGAACTTCGAGACCTGGCAGGAGGACGGGGCACGGACCGCGACGCAGCGAGCCAACGGCATCTGGAAGCAGCTCCTGGCCGAGTTCGTCGAGCCGCCGATGGATCCAGCCGTCCGCGACGCGCTCGACACGTTCGTCATCCGGCGGAAGCGGGAGATCGCCGCCGGGTAAGCCTCGCTCAGGACTCGAGCGAGCGCCGCCGGCCGAGGACCCGCGCGGTCGCGATCCCGACGACCAGGACCCCGATGTACAACGTCAGCTCGGGCACCTCCCCGAGCTCGACCCCGCGCTCGCCGACGTCCGGCAAAAGGATGAGCCGGATCGTTCGGTAGGCGAATGGGAGGACGAACAGGGCGACCGTGCAGAGCGGCGGGACGAGGATCGGGTCGAGCCTGGTCAGGCGGGCCCGGATCCGCGGCACGGCCCACAGGATCGGGAGCGCGGCGCCGTACACGCCGGCCACCAGCTCGCCCAGGTTGAACAGCTTCTGGACCACGCCGATGTTGTGGATGTTGGCCTCGCCCTGGTGGTTCACGTCCTCGAGGACCGCGGGCGTGCCCCAGCCGAAGATCCGCTGGCCCCACGAGATCTCCTCGCCGGCCACGACGAAGCAGGTGACGGCGATCAGGAGGTACAGGGCCATCAGGCCGCGTCGACCCTGACGGCGGGCGCGGATCGCCGCGATCGCGAACGCGACGACCGCCGCCGAGATGGCGAAGAACTGCGTCCACTCGATCGGGTGGTCCTCGTCGATCAGGAAATGGAAGAGGTCGACGTTCACCGCGGCCACCACGAGCATCACGGCCATCAGGACGAGGGGCGCGATGAGCAACGTCCAGGCCAGGGCGACGGCGATGCCCCACAGGACGGAGTCCGCGACAAGCATCGCGCTGAAGCCGCGGGGACGCGAGGCTTGGGCCATGTCTTCCCCCATCTGGAAGGCCGCCTTGCGATGTCGGTGCAAGCATACCTGTTAGGTGCGTCGCGCGCGCCGGGCCGATCGATCTCGGCCGGGCCGGTCAGGGCCCGAGGATCCGTTCCTTGGCGGCCGCGAACTCGGCGTCGGTCAGCACGCCGTTGGCGTGCAGTCGGGCCAGGGCCTCGAGGCGGTCGCTCAGCACGGCCGGTGGGATCGCCGGGCCGGCCCCCGGTGGCGTCGCCGATACGGATGGCGTTCCCCGGGCCGGTGGAGCGGTCGACGCCGGCCCGGCGGGACCGGAGGCCGCGGGAGCGCCGCTCGGCGACAGCGCGGGTGGAGGCCTGGACGGACCCGCCAAGCCCACCCTGGGCCAGAACTGGTCGACCTCGTGGCGGTAGAAGTCTTCGCGACGCTGGCCCCGCCGGTAGGCGGCGGTCGATCCGGCCATCGCCGTCACCGCCGGGATCTGCGTCTTGGAGAGGGCCGATCCGTGGGTGCAGATCGGGCAGATGAGGTACTCGTCGGTCCCATACGGGACGACCGGGATGAAGTACAGGCTGATCGACTTCTTCGACCGGATGTGATGGAGGAACACCTCGTTGTGGCAGTTCGGACAGACGATCGGCGCGACCTCACCGAGGTCCTCGGCCTTGCCCGGGCCAAACCCGAAGATCACGACCATCGGACCGCCCCGCTCTGCGCCATTCGACGATGATAGGCGCCCATGCAGCGACATCCCGCTCCCGATCGGCCCCCATCGGCGTCGAGCATGCCGACCGCGCCGAGCGCGCCGCGGCCGGCGGCCGCGGCATGAACCCCACGGTCGATCCCGACCGCGTCCGCACGCTCAAGAACGCCGAGGACTCCCGGTTCCGCGGGGAGCACCCCCGCTCGCTCGAGCTGCGCGAACGAGCCCGGCGGTCGATGCCGAACGGGGTCCCGATGGCCTGGCACATGAGCAGCTACCACGATGCGCCTCCCTGGGTCGCCGAGGGCCACGGGGCCCGCTTCACGGACGTCGACGGTCACACGTACCACGACTTCAACATCGCCGACATGTCGATGTTCTGCGGCTACGCCCCCGAGCCGCTCGTCCGCGCGGTCAGCGATCGCATCGCCCGGGGCAACCAGTTCCTGTTGCCGAACGAGGACGCGATCGTCGTCTCGGAGGAGCTCGCTCGCCGGTACCGGTTGCCGAAGTGGCAGTACACGCTGTCCGCGAGCCAGGCGAACACCGAAGCCATCCGGGTGGCCCGGGTCGCGACCGGGCGGGACAAGGTCCTCCTGTTCGACGGCCACTACCTGGGGCACTTCGACCAGGCCCTCGTCGAGCGCGGTCCGGACGGCCGGCTGGTCCCCGAGGAACGCGGCGTTCCCGCGGCCGTCGTCGAGCAGACCGTGCTCGTCCCGCTCAACGACGTCGGGGCGTTGACCCGGGCGCTCGAGGGACGGGAGATCGCCCTGGTCCTGACCGAGCCGGCCCTGACCAACAACTACGGGCTCATCCTGCCCGACCCCGGCTACCACGAGGCCCTGCGCACGTTGACCCGTGCCTACGGCACGTTGCTGGCACTCGACGAGACGCACACGCAGGTCGTCGGCGCGGGCGGGCTGACGGTGGCCTGGGACCTTACGCCGGACATCGTGACGTGCGGCAAGTCGATCGCCGGTGGGGTGCCGTTCGGCGCGTGGGGGATGACCGAGGCGGTCGCCGAGGTCCTCGTCCAGGTGAAGGGTCCGGACGGTGAGCGGTCGAACCTCGTGGCCATCGGCGGGACCCTGTTCGGGAACGCCCTGTCGATGGCGGCGGCCCGGGCCGTCCTGACCGAGATCCTGACGCCGGAGGCGTACGCCGAGACGCACCGACTCGGGGCCAGACTGGCGGACGGGATGGGGACCGCGGTCGCAAGGTCGGGGTTACCGTGGCACATCCACCATCTCGGTCCGCGGTCCGGCTACACCTTCCGCCCGACGGCCGTCCGAAACGCCGACGAGGCCCGAGCCTGCCAGGACGACCTGCTGACCCGGCTGATCCGGATGTGGCTGGCCAATCGCGGCGTCTGGGAGGCGATCGTCGGAGCCGGGCCGGTGTGCTCGATCCCGGCGACCGACGAGGGCGTGGACGCCTACCTGTCGGCCTGGGACGAGCTGCTCGTGGAGCTCACCCGCTGACCCGTCGCTGACGCCGCACGGTCCGGGTCCGTGCACCGGTCAATCCGCGAAGGGCGCCGTTGCGAACCAACGGCGAGCAGTGGAGCGGATCATGACCATACCGAGCAGGTCGTCGGGGCGGCGGCCATGAGGGTCGCCGTCATCGGCGCCGGGATCAGCGGGTTGAGCGCGGCCTACGCCATGCGCGGGGAGCACGAGGTCCGGCTCTTCGAGCAAGAGGCGGAGGCCGGCGGCCACGTCAAGACCGTGCGGGTCCGGACCGAGCGTGGACCGATCGCCGTCGACACCGGGTTCATCGTCTACAACGACCACACCTACCCCCGGTTCAGCGGCATGCTCCGCGAGCTGGCGGTCGCGACGCAGCCGAGCGACATGTCCCTCGGCTCGGTCTGCCGGCGGTGCGACGTCGAGTTCAGCTCGCGTGGGGCGAGCGGCTACTTCGCTCGGCGCACCGCGCTGGCCAGTCCGGGCCAGTGGCGGATGATCGCCGACATCCTTCGCTTCTACCGGGACGCACGGGCGACGATCGACGGCGGCGTCGCGTCACCGTTCACGCTCGGCGGCTATCTCGACGACCGTGGCTTCGGGTCGGGCTTCCGCAACCACTTCCTCGTCCCGATCGCCGCCGCCGTGTGGTCGACCGGGCCCGACGGGATCCTCGAGTTCCCGCTGGACTACCTACTCCGGTTCCTCGACCATCACGGTCTGATCGGGTACCGGAAGGCACTCCAGTGGCGCACGATCAGCGGCGGGTCGATGTCCTACGTCGAGCGGCTCGTGGCGACCCTGCCGGCGGGCACCGTCCGGAGCGGCGACCCGGTCGCCGCGGTGCTCCGCGACGCATCCGGGGTGAGCGTGCGCGCCCGCTCCGGGTCGACCGAGCGATTCGACGCCGTCGTCATGGCGACCCACGCCGACGACGCCCTGGCGCTTTTGCTCGACGCCGACGACCGCGAGCGGGCGGCGCTCGGCGGGTTCGGCTACTCGACCAACCGGGTCGTCCTTCACACCGACGAGCGGCTCCTCCCGTCGCGTCGCGACGCCTGGGCGTCATGGAACGTCGACCAGGCCGACTGCCGACTGCCGGGCCAGGCGTTGTCGATGACGTATCACATGAACCGCCTCCAGTCGCTCGAAGGGCCCGTCCAGTACTGCGTGTCGGTCAATCCGGACGATCGGCTCCGGCCGGATCGGGTGATCGTGGAGCGCGCCTTCCGTCACCCGACCTACACGTTCCGCACCCTCGCCGCGCAGACCGCCCTGCGCCGGCTGCAGGGCCACCGGGACACCTACTTCGCCGGGGCGCACCTCGGCTACGGGTTCCACGAGGATGGCTGCCGGTCGGGCTTCGAAGCCGCCGAACTCGTCTCGACTGCGGTCGGGGAGCGGGCGGCATGAGATCCCACCTGCTCGAGGGCAAGGTCCGGCATCGCCGGTCGCGACCGTTCGTCTACGGGCTCGAGCATGACGTCTATTACTTCGCGCTCGACCTCGACGAGCTCGACGAGGTCCCGCGCCGGATCCGGTCGGTCAGCCGGAACCGGCCGAACGTGCTCGGGCTGCGCGACGACGACCACCTCGAGCCGCCGGCCACGGACCTGCGGATCGCGGTCCATCGCCACCTCCGGGAGGCCGGGGTCGAGCCCGCCGGTTGGCGGATCACCCTGGTCACCAACCTGCGCGTGCTCGGCTATGTCTTCAACCCGGCCAGCTTCTACCTCTGCCGGGATGCCTCCGGCGAGCTGCGGATGGTCATCGTCGAGGTCCACAACACCCACGGCGAGCGTCACACCTACACCCTTCGTCGGCAGTCGGACGGCCCGACCCTCATCGCGTCGATGGACAAGGACTTCTACGTCTCCCCGTTCATCGAGATGACCGGGCGCTACACGGTCCGGGTGCGGGACGAGCCCGCCCGGCTTCGGATCGCGATCGACGAGGTCCAGGCGGGCGTCCCGCTCCTCCACACCAGCCTCGTCCTCGACCGGCTGCGCCTGACCGACCGGAACGTCGCGCGGATGCTGATCCGGCATCCGCTCGTGACCCACCGGACGACCGCGCTGATCCATTGGCATGCCTTCCGCCTGTGGCGGCGAGGCGCCCGCTTCCACCGTCACCGGGAGGTCGTCCGATGAGCCAGACGTCGTCGACCCGACGGGTCGCCCGGACGCCGGACCCGATCCTCGCCCGGGTCGCCTGGCGGATCGGGGTCGCGGCCCTCGGCCGGATCCGGGTCGGCTGCCTGACGGTCGTCCTTCCCGACGGATCGCGTCACGAGTTCGGCGATCGCGCGTCCGACCGCCGCGGCGAGATCCGCATCCACGACCGTGCGGCACTGGTCAGGATGCTCACCCACGGCGAGACCGGCGGGGGTGAGGCGTACATGGACGGCCTGTGGTCGAGCCCGGACCTCGCCGCGCTCCTGGCGCTGGCGGCCCTGAACCGCGAGGCCCTCGCCCTGTCGACCGGCTGGTGGCGCGCGCCCATCCAGCTCAGGCGGACGCTCGCCCATCGGACGCGACGGAACACCCGTCGTCAGGCCCGCAAGAACATCTCCGCGCACTATGACCTGGGCAACGACTTCTACCGGCTCTTCCTCGACGAGACGATGACCTACTCGAGCGCGGTCTTCGCGTCACCCGACCAGTCCCTGGCCGACGCCCAGCGGGAGAAGTACCGACGGATCGCCGACGGCGCCGGCCTTCGGCGGGGACAACACGTCCTGGAGATCGGGTCGGGCTGGGGCGGGTTCGCGTTGTACGCCGCGGGCGAGCTCGGCTGCCGGGTGACCTCGATCACGATCTCGCGCGAGCAGCACGACCTCGCGCGTGCCCGCGTCCGCGACGCAGGGCTGGAGGACCTGGTCGACATCCAGCTCCGTGACTACCGGGAGATCGTCGGCACCTACGACGCGATCGTGTCGATCGAGATGCTCGAGGCGGTCGGCGCCGAGTACTTCACGACCTACTTCGAGGCCTGCGACCGTGCGCTCATCCCTGGCGGGCGGCTGAGCATCCAGACGATCACCTTCCCCGACGCGGCGTACGAGGCGCAGCTTCACGGCGCGAATTGGATCCAGCAGTACATCTTCCCGGGCGGGCTGTGCCCGTCGCTCGCGGTCATCGAGCGGTCGACCTACAGGACGAACCTGCTGATCCGCGGCGTGGCCGACATCGCCGGCGACTACGTCCGGACGCTGCGGGCGTGGCGGACGCGGTTCATGGCGCGGACCGACGCGGTCCGGGCGATGGGGTTCGACGACCGGTTCATCCGGATGTGGGAGTACTACCTGGCGCTCAGCGAGGCCGGCTTCGCGACGGGGATCGCCCAGGATCTCCAGATCGTCTTCGAGAAGGGGCGTGGGCTGGCCGGGAGCGGGGAGGTTTCGCGCTCGGGTGGCCGCCCCTAGGTCGAGGTCGTGGGGTCGTCGGGCCCGGCCCGCACGGCCCCGTCGGCTCGATATGCGATCACCTCGACCCGCTCGAGCGTGATCAAGCCGTCCTTGACCATCAGGTCGAGCTCGGGCAGCACGGCGCGGACCTTCTCCTCGGTATCCACGAACTCGATCAGGACCGGGAGGTCCTGCGACAGGCTGAGGATCCGTGTGGTATGGAGATGGGCGCTCGCGCCGAAGCCCTCCATCCCGAGGAAGCTCGAGGCTCCGGCCATCCCGCGTTCGCGCAGGACGCGGACGATCGCCTGGAACAGCGGCTGGCCGTGCCACTGATCGCGCTCTCCGACATAGATCCGGGCCAGCATGCCCTGCCCTTCGATGCGCATCAGATGACCCTCCCGATGGCGAGACCGCCGGCGACGGCGACGATGCCGAGGACCGACGACCCCACGATGTTCGCGACGCCGATCATCGGTGCGCCGGCCTCGACCAGCCGCCACGACTCGAGCATGAGCGTAGAGAACGTGGTGTACGCGCCGATGAAGCCGATCAGGACGGGCCCACGGATCTCCGCCGGCAGGATGCCTCGCTCCGCGGTCATCGCGAACAGGATGCCCAGGACGAGCGATCCGCTCAGGTTGACCACCAGCGTCCCCCACGGGAACGCGCCAGCGGTCCGCTCGGCGACCGCGCCGTCCACGAGCGAGCGGGCGACCGCCCCGAAGAACCCACCGAGACCGATCAGGACGAGGGGCATGGACATCCTCCTACGGCGTTTCGCCAGTAGGAGTCATCAGCCCTGTGAGGGCGGTTCATGGCGGACCCCATCGCCGTTCGGCGCAGGGTAGCACCATCGTCCGGGCGCACGGGACATCGGCTACCCTCTGGCGATGATCTGCCCGAGCTGCGCGGCCGACAACAAGCCGGGGCGGAAGTTCTGCGTGCGCTGCGCCACTCCACTCGCCCTGGCGTGCCCGACGTGCGGCGCGACATACGACCCGGGCGACGCGTTCTGCGGCGAGTGCGCGACGCCGCTCACCGCGTCATCGGCCGTGGCCTCGTCCTCGGGGGCCGGGGTGTCTCCGCAGCTCGCCGGGCGGTCCGGCTCGGCCGACGCGACGTCGATGATCTCCGACGGCCCACTCGCCGAGCGCCGGCTCGTGTCCGTCCTGTTCGCCGATCTCGTCGGGTTCACCCCGTTCGCCGAGGAGCGCGACGCGGAGGACGTCCGCGACACCCTGACCCGCTACTTCGACCTGGCGACTGACGTCATCACGCGCTACGGCGGCACGGTCGAGAAGTTCATCGGCGACGCGGTGATGGCGGTGTGGGGTGCCCCGACCGCCCGCGAGGACGACGCGGAGCGGGCGGTCCGTGCGGCGCTCGATCTGGTCGACGCGGTGCGTGCCCTCGGCCCCGGGATCCAGGCCCGGGCCGGTGTCCTGACCGGCGAGGCTGCGGTCACCCTCGGCGCGACGAACCAGGGGATGGTCGCCGGCGACCTGGTCAACACCGCGGCGCGCCTGCAGGGCGTCGCACTGCCCGGCACCGTCCTGGTCGGGGAACCGACCATGCGCGCCGCCAGCGCCGCGATCGCCTATGAACCCGCCGGCGAGCAGGCGCTCAAGGGCAAGCAGGCGCCGGTCGAGGCGTGGCGCGCCCTACGGGTGGTCGCCCAGCGCGGCGGCCACGGCCGGACGGACCTGCCCGAGCCCCCCTTCGTCGGTCGCGAGGAGGAGTTCCGGCTGCTCAAGGAGACCATCGCTACGACCGGCCGCGACCGGCGGTCCCGGCTCGTCTCGATCACCGGTCCGGGCGGGATCGGCAAGAGTCGGCTCGCCTGGGAGCTCGAGAAGTACATCGACGGGATCAGCGAGACGATCTACTGGCATCGCGGCCGCTCGCCGGCCTACGGCGAGGGGATCACCTTCTGGGCGCTCGGCGAGATGGTTCGCCGGCGGGCGAGGCTGGCCGAGGACGACGACGAAGCCACCACCCGCGAGCGGATCGCTGCCACCGTGGCCGAGTACATCCCGACCGACGAGGACCGACGCTGGGTCGAGCCGGCGCTCCTGACCCTGCTCGGTCTCGAACCCCCGCCGGCCGGCGGTCGCGACGTGCTGTTCGCCGCCTGGCGGATCTTCTTCGAACGGATCTCCGAACAGGGCACGACGGTGCTCCTGTTCGAGGACCTCCAGTGGGCCGACAGCGGCCTGCTCGACTTCATCGACCACCTCCTGGAGTGGAGCCGGAGCGCGCCGATCCTCGTCGTGACCCTCGCTCGCCCCGAGCTGTTCGATCGGCGGCCGGACTGGGGCGCCGCGACCCGGAACCTGACCAAGCTGGCGGTGCAGCCGCTGAGTGACGAGGCGATGACGGACCTGCTCGCCGGGTTCGTGCCCGGGTTGCCCGAGACCGCGGTCGCCACGATCCTCGCGCGGGCCGAGGGGATGCCGCTGTACGCCGTCGAGACCGTCCGGATGCTCGTGGCGGACGGGCGGCTCGTCCTCGCCGACGGGGCGTATCGGCCGGTCGGTGAGTTCGGGGCGCTGGCGATCCCGGAGACCCTTCGGTCGCTCATCGCCAGCCGCCTCGATGCGCTCGACCCAGCCGATCGAAGCCTCGTCGCCGACGCGTCCGTCCTGGGCCAGTCGTTCACCCTGGCTGGTCTCGCGGCGGTCGGCGGGCTCGAGACGGAGGTCCTCGAGCCCCGGATGCGCACGCTCGTCCGGCGCGAGCTGTTCGACCTGGAGGTCGATCCCCGCAGCCCCGAGCGGGGTCAGTATCGGTTCGTCCAGTCGCTGATCCGGGAGGTCGCCTATGGGACCCTCGCCCGGCGCGAGCGACGCACCCGGCACCTCGCGGCCGCCCGCTACTTCGAGGCTCTTGGAGACGATGAGCTCGCCGGTCTGCTCGCCTCGCACTACGTGGCCGCGCACGAGGCCTCCGCCGATGGCGCCGAAGCCGATGCTATCGCGATCCAGGCCCGACTCGCCCTGTCCGGGGCGGCCGAGCGAGCGGCGGCCCTCGGGGCCCACGACGCCGCGGTGGGATACCTCCGCCAGGCGATCGAGATCACGGCGGATCCGGCCGACCGGGCAGCGATGTACCTCCGGGCCGCGGCCTCGGCCAACGCCGCCGCGAAGCATGGCGAAGCCGAGGAGCTCGTGCGTGCGGGTGTCGAGCTGGCGCGGACCGGCACCGAGCTCGATGCCGTCGGCGTGGGCGAGGCGCTCCTGGGCGAGGTCCTGATCGACGCCGGCCAGTCCAGCGAAGCCGTCGCCGTGCTCGAGACGGCCATCGGCGGCCTGACCGAGGCGAGCAAGGACGAGACGCGGGCGACCCTGCTCAGCAACCTGTCGCGTGCCTACATGCGGACCGGCCGATCGGATGATTCGGTCCGGACCGCGGACGAGGCGCTCCCGCTCGCGGAGCGCCTCCACCTCGACCGGATCATCGCCGAGACGTTCAACAACAAGGGGTCGTCGCTGAGCTACCTCGGCCGCCAGCTGGAGGCGGTCGCGCTGCTGGAGGCGGCGATCGACCTCGCCCACGACCGAGGGTTCGTGGCGGCGGAGATCCGGGCGCGATCGAACCTGGCCGTTTCGATGGACACCGACACGAGGCGGGCCCGCGAGATCCTCGAGGTGGCGGTCGGCCTCGCTCGTCGCGTCGGCAACCGGTCGCTCGCGAACTGGTCGGCCACGACCATCCTGTGGTCGACGTTCGTGATGGCCGACGGTTGGGAGGAGGCGCTGGCGGTCGCCGAGCAGGAGCTGGCCGATGCCCTGTCCTACGGCGCCGACAGCCCGCTCGACGAGATCCGCAGCCTGTCCGTCCAGGCCCTGATCCGGGTCCCGATGGGCCTGTCGACGGACGCAGCCCTCGCCCGGCTCGAGACCCTGGCGGAGCAGACCTCGGACGCATTCGCTCCGTCGGCGGTGCACGGGCTCCAGGGCGATCGCGCCTTCGTGGCGGGCGATCTGGAGCACGCCTGGGCGGAGTTCATCCTGGCTGCCGATGAGCCGAATATCGGCCAGGTCTTCCTGGCCCGTGCGGCCCGGGCAGCGATGTGGGCCGGCGATGCCGCAAGGGTCGCTGAGATGATCGACCGCCTCGACGCCGACCCGGATTCCGGGAGCTGGATGACGGCGACCAGGACCGCCGCACGCGGCGGGCTCGCGGCCCTCGAGGGACGGCCCGAGGACGCCGTGGTGTGCTACCGCGATGCCTTCGATCGATACCGGTCGACGGGCCAGGACCTCGAGCTCGCATGCACGGGGCTGGACCTCGTGCGGCTCCTCGGCCCGGACGTCCCAGCTGCGGCCGCGGCGGCGGAGTCGTCCCGCGCGATCTTCGAGCGGGTCGGTGCGCAGGCGTATCTCGGACTGCTCGATGCGGAGATCGCGCGAGGACGTCCGGTCGAGCGACCGAGCTCTGATCGGGCGAGGGTGACCGCCTCCGACTGACGGTCACCCAGCACGGGCGAAGGCACGCCCGAACCGGTCCGAGGGCCTCCGACGTACTTGGCGATAGACTGGGCGCTCGGCTCTGGGTTCGAGCCCTCGTCATCGAGCTTCGGCAGAGGTCCTCATGCCCCACCCGGGGGACTCGACGCTCCACACGGGGAGCGAGGGCGCCGCTCCGCGCCGCCGGCGGATCGCCGGCAGGGTGCGTGGCGCCGCCCCGTTCGTCGGCGGGGTCGCCGCGGCCCTCATCGCGGTGGTCATCTTCGCCGCCGTCACCCGCGGACCCGCCCCGCTGACCCAGGACGACGTCGCGCGAAGCGTCGCCTCGGCGCTGGCATCGCAGACCCCCGCTCCTCCGCGATCGCTCGGGGTCTACCAGGCGATCCAGCCGTCGCTCGTCCTGATCCAGACCAAGAACGACAAGGTCAAGGGTGACGCCGGCGACGGCCTCGGCAGTGGCGTCATCGTCGACCAGGCCGGCGACATCCTGACCGCGCTCCACGTCGTCGCCGACGCCACGACGATCGACGTCTCGTTCGCCGACGGGACGAAGTCGACCGCAACGATCAAGACCAGCGAACCGGACAGCGACATCGCGGTCCTGGCACCGAGCCAGCTGCCGGCGACGCTCGTTCCGGCGGTGCTCGGGAACCCCGGCGCCGTCCGCGTCGGCAGCGACGCCTTCGTCGTGGGCAACCCGTTCGGCCTGACCGGCTCGATGAGCTCCGGGGTCGTGTCGGGGCTCCGCCGGTCCTTCGAGGACCCGACCAGCGATCGCGTCCTGCACGGCCTGATCCAGGTGGATGCCGCGGTCAACCCCGGGAACTCGGGCGGTCCGCTGCTCAACGCCGACGGCCAGGTGGTGGGGATCGTCACGGCCCTCGTCAACCCGACCAAGCAGGCCGTGTTCGTCGGGATCGGCCTGGCGGTCCCGATCGATGTCGCCGGCGGCGCCGCCGGCCTGCCGCAGTACTGACCGGAGGTAGGAACGTGGACCACGACGCGAGCGCAGCCGGGGCGATGCCGATGGAGCGGGTCCTGTACCAGGTCAAACGGGTGATCGTCGGTCAGGACCACCTGCTCGAGCGGCTCCTCGTCGCCCTGCTCGCCCGCGGCCACCTGCTGGTCGAAGGGGTCCCGGGCCTGGCCAAGACGATGGCCATCAAGACCCTTGCCGACGCGATCGGGGGCGAGTTCAAGCGGATCCAGTTCACTCCCGACCTGGTGCCCGCGGATCTCGTCGGGACCCGGATCTACAACCAGAAGACCGGCGAGTTCAGCACCTCGCTCGGCCCGGTGTTCACGAACCTGCTCCTGGCCGACGAGATCAACCGGGCGCCGGCCAAGGTCCAGAGCGCTCTGCTCGAGGTGATGCAGGAGCACCAGGTCACGATCGGCCGCGAGACCCACAAGGTCCCCGACCCGTTCCTCGTCCTGGCGACCCAGAACCCGATCGAGACCGAGGGGACGTACGCGCTGCCCGAGGCGCAGGTCGATCGGTTCATGATGAAGGTCCTGGTCGGCTATCCGAGCACGACCGAGGAGTTCGCGATCGTCGAGCGCCAGACGGGCCCGAAGGAGGCGGCCGAGCCGGTCCTCTCGACGGCCGACCTGGTCGCGCTCCAGCAGGTCGTCGATCGCGTCTACGTCGACCCGGCCCTGCTCGACTATGCGGTCCGGCTCGCCACGGCGACCCGCACACCGCAGGCGTACGGGCTGCCGGAGCTCGAGCGCTACATCACCTACGGCGCGAGCCCCAGGGCGTCGATCAACCTCATCCTGACGGGGCGGGCGCTCGCCTTCATCCGGGGGCGTGAATACGTCCTGCCGCAGGACGTCCGCGACATGGTCCGCGACGTCTTCCGGCACCGGCTCGTCCTGTCGTTCGAGGCGCTCTCGGACGATGTCACCGCCGACCAGCTGTTGACCGCCGTGCTCGACCGGGTCCCCGCGCCGGTGGTCTCGCTCCAGGAGTCGACCAACGTCCGCGCAAGCGCCTGAGCGCATCCTCCAACGCCTCGACTGGCAGGTCATCCGGCCGCTCGACGGCCTGCTCCAGGGCGACTACCGGAGCCTCTTCTACGGGGCCGGCGTCGACCTGGCCGACCTGCGTGAGTACCAGCCCGGCGATGACGTCCGCTACATCGACTGGAACGTCACGGCGCGACTCGACGCGACTCACGTGCGCCAGTACACCGAGGACCGCGAGATCAACGCCTGGTTCCTGCTCGACCTCAGCCCGTCGGTCGACTTCGGCACCGGCGACGGCGATCGCGAGAAGCGGACGGTCCTCATCGACTTCGTGACGACGATGGCCCGGCTGCTGACCCGTCACGGCAATCGCGTCGGCGCGGTGTTCTACGGCGACCGGGTCGAGCGGACGATCCCGGCCCGCGGGGGCCGGACGCAGGTCCTCCGCCTGATCGACGACCTACTGACCCACCCCCGCCTTCCCAGCGCGCCGTTCACCGACCTGTCGCCGCTGCTCGATGCGGGTCGGAAGGCGATCCGCCGGCGCTCGCTCGTGTTCGTCGTGTCCGACTTCATCAGCGCACCGGGCTGGGAGCGCTCGCTCAACCTGCTCAACCGCCGGCACGACGTCCTGACGATCCGATTGGTCGACCCCCGAGAGACCGACCTCCCGGACGTCGGGCCGCTGCTGATGGAGGACGCCGAGACCGGCGAGCAGCTCTACGTGGACACCCACGACAAGGGCTTCCGGCGGCGGTTCCAGGAGGCCGCGACGAGGCGGGAGGCGGCCGTCGGACAGGCGTTCAAGCGCTCCGGGGTCGACGCGATGATCCTGTCCACCGACGAGGACCTCGTCCGGGCGATCGTCCGCATGGCGTCCCTGCGTCGTCGGCGCCGGAGGTGACCGGTGTCCTTCATCTGGCCTCCGATGCTGGCGCTGCTGCTGCTGATCCCGATCGGCCTGCTGGGGTATCGCGCGCTCGATCGCCGGCGACGGCGACGGGTGGCCGCGGCAGGCGGCCTCGGGCTGGGGCCTCGCGCCGTCAGCGGACCGCGCCGACGTCGGGAGGCGATCCCGGCGGCGCTGTTCCTGCTCGCCCTGGGGGTCCTGACCGTGGCCATGGCGCGGCCCCAGAGCGTCGTCGACCTGCCGCGCGAGCAGGGGACGGTGATCCTCGCCTTCGACGTCTCTCGGAGCATGGCCGCCGACGACCTCAAACCGACCCGGCTGGACGCGGCGAAGGCCGCGACGACGTCGTTCGTCGACCGCCAGCCGCCGGGTGTCGTCATCGGCGTCGTCGCGTTCAGCGGTGCCGGCCTGGCGGTCCAGGCACCGACGAGCGACCCGGCGGCGGTCAAGGCCGCCATCGCCCGTCTGACGCCCGAGACGGGGACGTCGCTCGGTCAGGGGATCCTGTCCTCGCTCGACACGATCGCCCGAGCGGAGGCCGGCACCCCGGCCGGCTACTACTCCAACCGCTCGCCGGAGCCGACCCCGGCGCCGACACCCGTGCCGGCCGGGACGCACGCGCCCGCGGTCATCGTGCTGGTGACCGACGGCGAGAACACCCAGTCGCCCGACCCGCTCGACGCGGCCCGGACCGCGGCCGACCAGGGTGTCCGGATCTATACCGTCGGCCTGGGCAGCACCTCCGGCACGACCCTCAACGTCGACGGGTTCCAGGTCCACACCCAACTCGACGAAGCGGCCCTGCGCCAGATCTCGGACATCTCGGGCGGGGCCTACTTCAGCGCGGATGACGCCGACGGGCTCCGTTCGGTCTACGACAACCTCGACCTCCGACTGACGATCGAGCCGCAGAAGATCGAGGTGACGTCGCTCTTCGCCGGCGCCGGCATGCTCCTGCTCGTCTTCGGTGGCCTGTGCTCGCTGGTCGTCCTGGGGCGCCTGCCATGACCTTCCTGTGGCCCGTCCTGCTCGTCTTCCTCGCGATCGTGCCGATCCTGATCGCGGCGTACGTCTGGAGGCTCCGCCGGAAGCGTCCGTCCGGGGCCCGCTACTCGAGCCTGGCGCTCATCCACGAGGCCCGGCCGGGTTCGTCACGGATCCGGCGCCACCTCCCGTTCGTGCTGTTCGTGGGGGCGGTGGCGGCGCTCGTGGTCGGCCTCGCGCGCCCGGTCGCGATCGTGACCGTCCCGGCCAACCAGACGACGATCCTCCTGGCGATCGACGTGTCGCGCAGCATGTGCTCGTCGGACATCCCGCCGAGCCGGCTGCTGGCGGCCGAGGATGCGGCGGCGGCCTTCATCCAGCACCAGGGCTCGGCGACCCGGATCGGGATCGTCGCGTTGAGCGGCTTCGCGGCGCTGATCCAGCCGCCGACGAACGACACCGAGGTCCTGCTCGACGCGATCGACAGCCTGACGACCGGCCGGCGGACGGCGATCGGGAGCGGGCTGCTGGCGGCGCTCGACGCGATCTCCGAGGAGGACCCGAACGTGGCGCCCGCGGTCATCGACGGACGACCCGGTGTGGAGCCTCCCGCGGTGACGAAGGGGGCCTACGCGCCGGACATCATCGTCCT
>JADGQI010000009.1 GCA_017881905.1 Chloroflexota bacterium | reverse complement strand
TCAGCCGAGGTCGCGCTGGACCGAGATGACGTCCTTGAGCTGCTCGATCCGGCCCATGACCCGGGCGAGCTGGCTGACCGACGCGACCTGGAGTGTCGCGATGACGACGGCCATGTGGTCCTGCATCACGTTGACCGAGGCGGCCAGGATATTGACCTTGGCCTCGGCCACGACCTGGGTGATGTCCGACAGCAAGCCCGTCCGGTCGAACGCCTCCACCCGGATGGCGATCGGATACGTCTGGGCGGGAGCCGCCTCCCATTCGACCTCGATGAGGCGGCTGACCTCGCGCTCGTTCATCACGGTCGGGCACGACCGGAGGTGGACGGTCACGCCCTTGCCCCGCGTGATGAACCCCTGGATCGGGTCCCCCGGGATCGGGTGGCAGCACTTCGCGAAGCGGACGAGCAGGTCCCCGACCCCCTTCACCCGGACCCCGCCGGTCCGCTCAGGGACGTTCGACGGCGCGACCGTCGGCAGCGCCAGCTCGGCGTCGTCGACCACGCCGAGGCGCATCACGACCTGGGTGGCACCGACCGCGCCGTACCCGATCGCCGCGTAGAAGTCGTCGAGCGAGTCGAAGTTGTACTGCTTGCCGACCTCGGCGATCTTGTCGTTGCCGACGGACCCGATGGACTTGCGCGCGAGCCGGCGCAGCTCGCGCTCGAGCGATTCGCGGCCGTGGACGATGTTGTCGTCGCGTTCCTGACGCTTGAACCAGGCACGGATCTTCTCGCGGGCGTGGCTCGTGCGGACCACGTTCAGCCAGTCCCTCGACGGGCCGTGCTCGCCCTTGGTCGTGACGATCTCGACGATGTCGCCGTTCTTCAGCCGATAGTCGAGCGGGACGAGCCGGTTGTTTACCTTGGAACCGATGCAGCGATGGCCGACGTCGGTGTGGATCCGGTAGGCGAAGTCAAGCGGCGTCGAACCCGCGGGCAGGTCCTTGACGTCGCCTCGCGGCGTGAACACGAAGACCTGGTCCTGGAAGATGTCGAGCTTGATGCCCTCGACGAACTCCGTCGCGTCCGAGACCTCGCGCTGCCAGTCCATGAGCTGGCGCAGCCAGGCGAGCTTGGCGTCATATTCGCGATCCGACCGGCTGCCTTCCTTGTAGCGCCAGTGGGCGGCGATCCCGACCTCCGAGACCTGGTGCATGGCGTGGGTCCGGATCTGGATCTCGAGTGGCTTGCCCTCGCTGGCGATGACCGCGGTGTGGAGGCTCTGGTAGAGGTTGTTCTTGGGGACCGCGATGTAGTCGTCGAACTGGCCGGGGATCGGTCGCCAGATCGAATGGACCACGCCGAGCGCGGCGTAACAGTCCTTGACCTCCTCCACGAGGCAGCGGATCGCGTAGACGTCGTAGATCTCCTCGAACCCGGCGCCCTTGCGCTGCATCTTCTTGTAGATGCTGTAGATGTGCTTGGGCCGACCCTCCATCTCGGCCTCGATGCCCGCGGCCTTGAGGGCCGGGTGCAGCTCGGCGATGGCCGACTCGATGAAGCCCTCGCGGCCCTTCCGCCGGGTGTCGAGGAGCTTCGCCAGCTCGCGGAAACGCTCGGGCTCGAGCGCCTTGAAGGCGAGGTCCTCGAGCTCCCACTTCATCTGCCAGATCCCGAGGCGCTCGGCCAGCGGGGCGTAGATCTCCATCGTCTGGCGCGCGATCCGCTGCTGCTTGTCGAGCGGCAGGGCCGACAGCGTGCGCATGTTGTGGAGGCGATCGGCGAGCTTGATCAGGACGACCCGGATGTCCTCGGCCATCGCCAGGAACATCTTCCGGATGTTCTCGGCCTGCTGCTGCTCGTGGGTGTGGGTGCTGAACTTCGACAGCTTGGTGACGCCGTCGACGAGATGCGCCACCTCCGCCCCGAAACGTTCCTCGATGTCCGACAGGTTGTACTCGGTGTCCTCCGGGACGTCGTGGAGGAGCGCGGCCTCGACCGCGATCGGGTCGATCCCGAGGTCGGCCAGGATCTGGGCGGACGCGATCGGGTGGGTGACGTACGGCTCGCCCGATGCCCGACGCTGGTCGCCGTGGGCCTCGATCGCCAGGTCGAACGCCTGACCGACCGGGGTGAGGTCGGCCTGCGGATAGTGCCGCTCGAGCGCGGCGAGCAGGTCACGCCGAAGGGGTTCGAAGCTCTTCCGCGGCGCCGGCTTGGTCGCCGCCTGCGCCGCGGCCCGACGCACCGCGGGGCGGGGCGTCTTGGGCGGGCTGCTGGCCGGTTCGATCGACATCGCGCCCAAGGATAGCAGCGTGCCTGCGGACCTCAGTCGCGCGGGCCGATGCCGACGTCGGTGCTCAGTGGAGGCCCGGATCGAGGGTGGCGACCAGGATCAGTCCCCCGTCGACGATCTTGTACGACTCCACCCGGACCGGGAGCTCCACGCCCGGCGAGATCAGCTCGACCGAGCCGAGGTCGCTCCCGGACGGGGCGATCAGGTCGAGCGACCCGTCGGCGCCCACCCGCAACCGCGCATCCACGGTCAGGCCGCCGGCGGTCACCCGGACCTTATCGGGCGAGGTCAGCGCGACGCTCGACGGGGTGATCCCGACCGCGTTCTCGACGGCGGCGACCGCCAGCGACTCGGCGTCGGCCTTCGGCAGGGTGAGCGTGGCTGTGACCTGGTCGGGCGTGCCGCTGAGCTCCACGAGCGGGACCCCCAGCTCCGCTCCGTGCTCGGGCTTGAACCGGACCCCCTTGAGCGACCCCGTGAGCGTCTTGAACGACTGGTCCACGACGGCGACGTCGCTCAGGGTGATGTCGGCCGACGCCGCCTCGACCCCGCGGAACGCGACGTTGGTCGCCCGGATCCGGAGCGTATCCGCGGTCAGGGTCAGGAGCCTGAGCGGCGGATCGGATCCGACCGTGACGGTGCTCGTATCCGCCTTGAACCCGGCCGCGACGAGCGCCCCTTCGGCGACGGTGCCGGCCAAAGGTGGCAGGAGGAACCAGGCTGCCGTCACCATCACCACGATCAGGGCGGCGATCGTGATCAGGCAACCCCTCATCGCCCGGACGTCGATCCGTACCCGAGAGCCGCGAGCGCGTCCTCGGCGGCGCGGCGCTCGTCCCACGGGCGCGGACCGTCCGGGCCCTCGATCGTCGGCTCGTGGCCCTTCCCGGCAAGCACGACGATGTCACCGGGTCGCGCCTGCTCGAACGCCGCGGCGATGGCGGCCGCGCGGTCGGGCACGACCAGCAGGTCCGAGCCGCGTCGCCGGCCCGCGCCTTCCGCCCCGGCCGCGATCTGCTCCAGGATCGCCAGGCGATCCTCCCCCCGTGGATCCTCGTCGGTCACGACGACCAGCCGGCAGCGCTCACCGGCGACGCGACCCATCATCGGCCGCTTGGCCGTGTCGCGCTCCCCGGCCGACCCGAACACGACGATGAGACCGCCGAGGGACGCGGCGGCGGTCGGCGCCAGCTGGTCGAGCACCGTCTCGAGCGCGGCCGGGCTGTGGGCGAAATCGACGATCACCCCGAACGGCTGGCCGAGGTCGACCCGCTCCATCCGTCCCGGTACGCCCGGGACGGACTCCAGCCCGGCCCGGACCGCGTCGAGGTCCAGCCCCCAGCCCACCCCCAGGGCGAACGCCGCCAGCGCGTTGTGGACGTTGAACCGTCCGCTGAGGCGGAGCGCGACACTGCCGGTCCACCCGTCCGTGGCGACGGCCATCGACAAGCCGTCCGGCCGCTCGTCGATGGCGCTCGCACGCACGTCCGCAGCGGCGCCGGTGCCATAGCTGAGCAGCCGACCGCCGGCGGCTCGCGTCGCCGCCGCGAAGGCGGCGGACGCGGGATCGTCGGCGTTGACGATGCCGAGGCGTGGCGGGGCGTCCGGCTTGGCGGGGCCGGGCCGGGCCAATCGCTCGAACAGGCTGACCTTGGCCGCGCGATACGCCTCGAACGTCCCGTGGAACTCGAGGTGCTCGTGGGACAGGTTGGTGAGGATCGCGGCGTCGTACGCGATCGCGCCGACCCGTTCGGCGGCGAGCCCGTGGGACGTCGTCTCGATGACGGCGGCCCGATCGCCTGCCGCCACCATCGCCCGGAGAAGGCGTTGAAGACCGATCGCCCCGGGGGTGGTCACATGACCTGGGGTCCGGGCCCGGATCGCGCCGACGCGGGTCTCGACGGTCCCGACCAGCCCGGTCGGCAACCCGGTCGACTCGAGCGCCGCGGCGACCAGGAAGCAGGTGGTCGTCTTGCCGTCGGTCCCGGTCACGCCCACGACCGACAGGTCCAGGCTCGGATCGCCGTACCACCAGCTCGCCGCCGAGGCGAGCGCTGCGGCGCTCCGGTCGACGATCAGCTGGGGTCCCGCCGCGCCCGCGACAGGCCGCTCGACGATGGCCGCGACGGCGCCCGCGGCACGGGCCTCCGCCACATGGTCGTGCCCGTCGACATGCTCCCCGCGAACGGCCACGAAGAGGTCGCCCGGGCGGATCGTCCGCGAGTCGTCGCGGAGCCCGGCGACCGATACCGCGGCGATGGCCCCGATGTCCGGCGACCCGATCCCGTCGGCCACCGACCGGAGGCGCGCCTCGGATCCCAGCCGTGCGATGAGCTCGCCGAGGGGCCGCGGAGCGGCGGGTTCGGCCGCCGCGAGCGCCTCCACGAGTCGTCCCGCCTCGACGTCCGCCGGGAGCGGGGTCACCGCTCACCCGCCGTGGCCGCGGTCACCGCCCGAGGGGCGCGGCGGCGGCCTTCGGCCAGTCGGTACGCCTTCCAGCCCAGTCCGCTCAACGGCAGGTCCCAGGCGCCGATCAACCGAACCTCTCGACCGCCGAACCCCTCCTTGAACTGGCGGATGCCTGGATGGACGAGGCCCCACATGTCGTAGGAGGTCGCGCCGGCTGCCCGGCTCGACCGGATCGCCTCCCATTTGAGGAGGTAGTTCGCCCGGCGCTGGGCCCCGGCATCGGTCATGCCGCCGTACGGCTCCACGACGCGGCTGCCACACCGGACGATCAGCAGGACCGCGAGCACCTCGCCGGGCGCGTCACGCGCGAAGAGGAGACGGGCCCCTCCTCCGGGCCGGAAGGCCTCCCAGATGTCGCGGTAGGCGGCCTCGGTCCGGATCGGGGTGCCGGTACGGCGGGATGTCTCGGTCATGATCCGATGGAACGTCGGGAAGGCCTGCCCGTCGGCGTCGGCGTCGATGTCGTCGACCGTCACGCCGCCGGATCGGGCGCGGTTGACGTACTGTCGCCACTTCGACCGGAGGTCGCCCCACAGCACCGCTTCGTCCGCCGTCAGGTCGACGACGCGGGTCACGCTCGGCTGGACCTCGGGCGCCGACCGCCAGCCGAGCCGTTCGAGGGTCGACCGGGCGGCGCCGTCGATGTCGAGCGGTCCGTCGAGCTCGAGCTCCGGATCGATCCGGACATGCGCCACCAGCGCGCCGACTCCGAGGTCGCGTTCCCGGGCGCTCCGGAGCGCCTCGCTCCAGGTCCCGAGCGACGCCTCGCTCCAGTCCGTCCCGAGCGGCCCGCGGGGCGCGTATGCGAACGCCCAGGGCACCGCGCGCGGACGCCGGATGAGGATCCGCGCGCCGATCCGCCCTCCCTCGCCCAGGGGAGCCTCGACGAGCCGGCTCGACCAGCCGTTGGGAGCCTTCACCCGCGCCCAGGCCGACGTCTGCAGGTAGGTCGCGAGCGGATGACCGGCCACGAACGTATCCCAGGCATCGGGGCGATGGTCGGCCGGGGCTCCGTCCGTCACGACCGCGCGGGACGTCGGAGGGCGTCGGACATGAGCCGCACGATAGTGCCGAGCTCGGGGATCCGCAACGCACGGCTCAGCCCGAGGTAGACCAAGCCCGCCAAGGCGGTCACGAGGCCGAGCTCCACGAGCAGGACAGGTCGACGCGGGTCCGGCCCGACGAGCCGCTCGGCCGTCGACATCCCCACCGAGGCGACGGCGGTCGCGGCGACGGCACAGGCGAGGGCCAGCGCACCGAGCCTGACCACGTCGGGCAGGTCGAACCCACCGATCCGCCGGCGCAGGACGAGGACCAGGACCGCGACCTCGGCCCATGATCCGATGGCGATCGCCAGACCGATCCCGGCGAGCTCGAGGCTCGGTACGAACAGGACGGCCAGGCTGACGTTGATCGCCACGGCCAGCACCGCCGCCAGGACCGGGGTCAGCGTATCGAGGTTGGCATAGAACGCCCGGGCCAGGATCGCGATGAGCGACTCAGAGGCGAGCGCGAGCGACATGAACATCAGCACGGATGCCGTCATCTCCACGCCGCTCGCATCGAACCTCCCGTAGCCGAACAGCAGGGTCACGATCTCCGTCCGCAGGACGATCGTCAGGCCGGCCAGCGGCAGCATGACCCACAGGATCAGCCGCAGCGCACGGCTGACGAGGCTGACGTAGCGCGCCGTCTCCCCCAGCGCCAGTT
>JADGQI010000060.1 GCA_017881905.1 Chloroflexota bacterium | reverse complement strand
TCACGGCCGCAGACCTGCCACATCGGAGCCGTTCCCGGCATCGACACGTAGCGGACCGACGGGCTCTCGAAGACGGCCTCGGAGACCCGGGCGGCAGCGTCCAGGATCGGGTCGTCGGCCTTGCTCCAGTACGCCCGCTCGCCTTGCTCGCCGATGACCTCGATGTCGTCGAAGCCGCCGGCCGCGAGGTGCGCCTTCATCGCGGTCACGATCGCCGCGGGATCCTGGTCGGGCACGATCCGGATGTCCAGCCGGGCGTGCGCCTCCGCGGGGGTGATGGTCTTGTCTCCCGGACCGATGAAGCCGGACCAGAGCCCCTGGATGTTGAGCGTCGGCGCGAACGTCATCGCCCGGATCGCGTCGGTGCCGTCGAGGCCGCCGAGCAGGCGCGAGACGCCGTACTCCTGTCGGATCTCCTCGACCGCATCGAGCGGCACCGCGTCGCAGATCGCCAGCTGGGCCGGTGTCGGGGGCACGATCCCGACATCGATCCCGGGCAGCGTCGGGAACCCATCGGCGTCGTACATGCTGGCCAACGCCTGCGCCAACCGGACCGGGGCACTCGGAAGGACGGTCGCCGCGCTCGAATGGGCGTCGTAGGCGATGGTCCGGCAGATCAGCTCGATGACGGCCATCCCGCGGACACCGCCGAGGATCTCGGGCCGTCCGGACAGGTCGACCCCGCCGCCCTCGATCAGGGCGCCGTCGACCTTGCGGATGCCGGGCCGCTGGTCGAGCAGCTCGTCGAGGTGCTCGCTGCCATACTCCTCCTCGCCTTCCACGAGGAACCGGACACGGCAGGGAAGCGGTCCGATCGTCGCGAGGTACGCCTCGACCGCCCAGATGCGCGGCATGAGCTCGCCCTTGTTGTCGGTCGCGCCGCGGGCATACAGCCGGCCGTCACGGACCGTCGGCTCATACGGCGGCGTGGTCCACAGGTCGAGCGGGACCGACGGCTGGACGTCGTAGTGCTGCACGGCGGTCAGCGTCCGCGGCCCGTCGCCGATGTCGGCGACGACGAGTGGCGGGACCTCCGGTCGACCGGGCAGCTCGACGACGTCGACGGTCGCCCCCAGTCGACGGAGCCGCGAGGCGATCCAGTCCGCGGCTCCGCGGAGGCCCTCGACGTCACCTTGCTCCGAGCGGAACCGGCAGAACTCCGCGAGCTCGTCGGTCCAGGCGGGCATCCGTTCGTCGACGTAGCGATCGAGGGCGGCGAAGTCGGTCACGGTGGGACTCCCAGCGGCGATCTTCGACCCGAGCATACCCGGCGCCAGCGGGTCGGCGCAGGCGAAACTTCTCGAGTGGGCGTAGCCTCGACGAGGTATGACACGCGACACTGGCCGGGGCGCGACCGATCGGCTCCGGCACACGAGTCCCGCGCGGCTGCTCGCCGGCGCTGCCGCGGCGGTGATCGTCGGGGCCATCCTCCTCGGCGTCGTGGGTCCCCGGTCGAGCGTCGGTCCCAGGGCGGGCGTCGGTTCGGACGGCCCGGCGGCCCCGGTCGCGGCGGTCGGGTCCGGCTCACCCGATGCGTCGGTCGGCGGCTCCGCGGTCCTTCCGTCCGGTTCACCCTCCGATGGCCCTGCCCAGGCCGACTCGAGCCCCGCCGTCGCCGCCGCGAACGCGACCGTCCCGCACTTCAAGCACATCTACGTGATCGTGATGGAGAACCGCGAGTCCGGGTCGGTCATCGGGAACAGCGCGGCGCCGTACATCAACTCGCTCGTCGCGCGCTACGGACTGGCCACGAACTACCGCGCCGTCGCGCATCCGTCCGAACCGAACTATCTCGCCCTGTTCAGCGGCTCGACCCAGGGCGTGACCGACGATGGCGTCCACGACCTCGCCCGGCAGAACCTGGCCAACCAGCTCGAGGCGGCCGGCAAGACGTGGCGGGTGTTCGCCCAGAACGTCCCGCCCGGCTGTTTCAGGGGCGCGGTCGCCCAGAACGGTCGCGATGGGGCGGGCTCATACGCTCGGAAGCACGAACCCGCCGTCAGCTTCAAGAGCGTCTACAGCCGCCCGGCGAGCTGCCGGAAGATCCAGGACTTCACCGCGTTCGCGCCGTCCGCGGCCGACTTCGAGTTGATCGTCCCGAACCTGTGCAACGACATGCACGATTGCTCCACGGCGACCGGCGACGCCTTCCTCCGGACGTTCATCCCACGCCTTCTGCGCAGCCCGTCGATGAAGGGCAGCGTCCTGTTCCTGACCTGGGACGAGGGGACGAGCAAGCTCGGCGGGGGCGGCAAGGTCGCGACGGTCGTCATCGGTCCGACGGTCAAGCGTGGGTTCCGGTCGGCGATCCCGCACTCGCATTACTCGCTGGTCCGGACCATCGAGGCGGCCTGGGGCCTGCCGTGCATCAACCGGTCCTGCTTCGCGAACACGCTCCGCGAGTTCTTCCGCTAGAGGTCCCGGGCGGTCAGGCCCGCTTCCGAGGCAGATCGAGGAACGGCAGCTCGACCACCGTCCCGCCGACGCGGCCGCGATGCGCTTCGACGGTCCACTCGACCGAGACCTTCGAGCCGACCGGCTCGTGGCTCGGCGGGACTGACGCGAGGGCGATCGGCTTCTTGAGGATCGGGCTCCAGCCGAGGCTGGTGACCCGGCCGATCTGTCGACCGCCGGTGGCGTCGTAGAGCGGGGTGTGAGTACGCGAGACGACCGCCGGAGCAGTCGGCGGAAGGCCGCGGGCGTCGTACAGCCCGACGATGTCGTCCCAGGTCAACTCGAGGCCGACGAGCCGCCGGGCCGGGCCGCCGGCGCGCTGCTCCGCGGCAAGAGCGCGCTTCCCGACGAACTCACCCTTGGCGAGGTCGACCAGGCGGCCGAGGCCGATCTCGTACGGCGAGTACGCCTGGTCGGCGTTCATCGCGTGGCGAGCGCTCGTGTAGTCGACCTCGAGGAGGATGAGCCCGGCTTCGAGCCGGACGACATCGAGGGCGATCATCCCAGCCGGGCGAATGCCGTACGGCTTGCCCGCGGCCAGCAGGGCGTCGAACACGTCCACCGCGCGATCGGCGGGGATCCACAGCTCGTACCCGAGGTCGCCGGTGTAGCCGGTCCGGCTGACGTCGATGGCCGCGCCGGCGATGGTGGTCCCGCGGCGTCGGAAGTAGCGCAGGTCCTCGAACGTCTCGCCGGTCGCCGCGGCCAGGACCGCGCGGCTCCACGGCCCCTGGAGGGCGATCGCGGCGGTCCGCTCGCTGACGTCCTCGACATCGACCGACAGGCCGGTCGCGTTCATCGTCAGCCAGCGGTACTGGGGATCGGCGGCGGTCCAGCGGTAGCGGTCGTCGTCGAGGCGGTGGATCGTCCCGTCATCGACGACCTTGCCATCCTCGTCGCACCACGGCGAGTAGTAGACGCTGCCGACCTTGAGCCTGGTCGCGTCGCGGGTGATCACCCGGTCGACGAGCCGCTGGGCGTCGCGACCGCTGACCTCGTACTTGTACAGCGGGCTGACGTCGATCAGGGCGGCCTGCTCGCGGATCGCGTTGTACTCGATGTCGTGGAAGTCCGCGTAGACGCTGGCGGCGAAGTAGCCGGACCACTCGCGCCACTGCATCTTCCGGTTGTGGGGCGCCGTCCGAGGGTGGAACGCGGTGCCGACGCTCAAGGCCTGCTCCTGTGGTGGGACGCGCGTCCCTGCTGGGTGTCGGACTCAAGTATGCATGAATCGTATGCAGCTTGGATGGGGTGCCACGCCGTGCCGGAGGCTGCCGGGCGACGCCAGTCCCTTCCCGGCGATGCTAGTCGGCGCATCGCGCGACGGCGTCGATCCGATCGCCGGTCGATGCGCCGAGTCGCATCGTGACGGACGGGCGATGCGCCGAGCTGCATCGTGACGGACAGGAGCGCGTCCGATCGTGCGTAGGACGCTCCAACTGGCGGATGAGCGAGCGTGGCAGCCTGGGTTCGCGGTCCACTTCATCCCGGCATGAGCGTGGCGCGGCATGATCCACGGCGCCGAGCATGGGCACGGACCCCGGCAGACGCCTTTCGTTCGCCGGTTCGAGCCTGGGACGCACAACGCCGTGCCGGAGGAGCGAGCGTGCCCCCCACTCGGAGGACAGCGCCACCAGTCAGCTGGTCGCGACCGCCGTTCGGTCGAAACGCGACCGCCCCTCGGTCGAAACGCGACCGCCGACCGAGACGTCCTTGTGGTGTGTCAACGTCCACCGATCGGTCGTCGAGGTCGAGACGATGAGGCCCACGCGATCACTGCCTGGACAGAAGTCGCCGACGGCGGCAAGCGGGAGAGCGCTCGCACTGGCGGCGGTGGCCTGCCTTGTGGGTGGCTGCATGGCGCCGGCGGGGCCTGCATCAGCGTCGACGCCGCCGGCCCAGTCCGCGTCGCCGGGAGTGTCCGCGTCATCCTCGAGGCCGGGGGCGCCCGCGTCTCCGTCGACGTCGACCGTGCAGCGATTCGAGGACGATCGAGTCTCCTTCGACTATCCGGTCGGCTGGGTCGCCCGACCGGGATCGATCAATCCGAGCGGGAATGTGACGATCGTATTCGTCGGCTCGACCGCGTTGCCGAGCGACTGCGTCGAGACCGCCGATGGCGGGGTATGCCATCCGTGGCCCGCGATGACCTTGAAGCCCGGACAGATCGTCGTCGCCTGGCGAGACCATGGGATGCCCGGCTCGACGCCACCCACACGCGGCGAAGCGACGACCGTCGGTGGCCGCCCGGCCACGATCGACCGCGGACCGGCCGACGAGGCCTGCGCTGCGATCGGCGGCGACGATTCGATCGCGGTCGCGGTTTCGAAGGCACCGGGCCAGGTCGGTTGGACCGGGATCGACGCCTGCCTGGTCGGGCCGGGCAACGGGGCGCGCGAGGCGACATTCGCGGCGATGCTGGCGTCGGCCACGATCCACTGACCGACCGTCGCCGCTCGATGCGCCGAGCCGCATCGTGACGGACGGGCGCCGAGTCCGATCGTGCGTAGGGAGCTCCAACCGGCGGAGGAGGGTGTGACACGGCCTGGGTCCGCGGTCGACTTCATCCCGGCATGAGCGTGGCGCGGGATGATCCACGGCGCCGAGCATGGGTACGGACGCCCTCACATGCCTTTCGTTCGCCGGTTCGAGCCTGGGACGCACAGCCGTCGTGCCGGAGGCGGGCGCGGTCGGTGTCGGCGCGGGCCACCCTCGTCGCCACCGCCCGTCGGGCGCGGGCTGCCACGTATGCGAGCCTCAGGGCAGCGGTTCGCGCTCGGCAGCCACCCCCGCCGCTCGGGTAGACTCTGCATGAATCCTATGCAGTCTGGATAGCGCGGAGGGCGCCTGCCTTGGCCCAGTCCTACGACGCCGTCATCATCGGCGGCGGTCACAACGGCCTCGTCAGCGCGGCCTACCTCGCCAGGGCGGGACTCAGGACGCTGGTCCTCGAGAAGCGCGAGCTGCTCGGCGGCGCGGCGGTGACCGAGGAGATCTTCCCGGGGTTCCGCTTCAGCGTCGCGAGCTACGTCGTGAGCCTCCTCCGCCCGGAGATCATCCGCGAGCTCGAACTCCCGAAGCACGGCCTCGACATCCTGCCCCTCGACGGGACGTTCACGCCACTCGAGAAGGACTACCTCTGGCGGGTCAACGACCACGGCCGGACGATCCGCGAGCTGCGCCGCTGGAGCCTGGGTGACGCGGAGGCGTACGAGGAATACGGCCAGCTCATGGTCGAGATGGCCAGGTTCATCAAGCCGATCCTGAGCATCGTCCCGCCCGACCTGACGGGGATGGACCCGCGCCAGCTCGCCCCGCTCAGCGGCCTGTTGCGCGCCTTCCAGAAGCTGCCCGAGAAGCAGCAAGCCGTGTTCGTCCAGCTGATGACGATGAGTGCGACGGACTTCCTCCGCCAGTGGTTCGAGACCGACCCGCTGATCGCCACGATGTCCGCGTCCGGGATCATCGGCACATATCAGGGTGTCCAGAGTCCCGGAACCGCCTATGTCCTCCTCCACCACTACATGGGCGAGATCGATGGCGCCTTCCGCGCCTGGGGGATCCCGCGAGGCGGGACCGGCGGCGTGTCCAACGCGATCGGCGAGTCGGCCCGCGCGTTCGGCGCCGAGATCCGGCTCGAGGCCCCGGTGGCCCGGATCATCGTCAAGGGCGGCCGTGCGGTCGGCGTCGCGCTCGAGGACGGCGAGGAGATCCACGCCCGGGCGGTCCTCAGCTCGGTCGACTCGCGGCTGACCTATCTCGGGCTGATCGAGTCCGGGACCCTCGACCCGGACTTCGAGGAAGAGGTCCGCAGGTTCAAATTCCGGGGCTCGTCGGGCAAGGTCAACATGGCCGTCGACAGGCTGCCGGACTTCACCTGCCTTCCCGGCGAGGGGGACCACCTCCGTGGCGCGATCAGCTTCAGCGCCGGCGTCGACGACATGGAGCGGGCCTACGACGATGCGAAGTACGGCCACTGGTCGAAGCGGCCGTACATCGACATGATCATCCCGACCCTGGTCGACCCGTCGATGGCGCCGCCCGGCAAGCACGTCATCAGCTGCTTCGTCCAGTACGCCCCGTACAAGCTGGACCCGAGCCTCGGGACGTGGGACGACAACCGCGAAGCGTTCGGCGATGCCGTCATCGACCGGATCGCCGAGGTCGCCCCGAACATCCGCGACATCATCCTCCACCGGCAGGTCCTCACCCCGCTTGACATCGAGCGCCGCTTCGGTCTGACCGAGGGCAACATCTTCCAGGGTGAGCTGAGCCTGGAGCAGCTGTTCTTCAATCGCCCGGTGCCTGGCTACGCGAGGTTCAAGACCCCGGTCAAGGACCTGTGGCTGTGTGGTTCGGCCACCCATCCGGGCGGCGGGATCATGGGTGCCAACGGGCGGATCGCCGCGATGGAGGTCCTCCGGGCCCGCGGCAGGAAGGCGGCCTGACGATGACCGCACCCACCGGCGTCAGCAGCACCGCACCATACGACGCCATCGTCGTCGGTGCCGGCCACAACGGTCTGGTGACCGCGGCCTACCTCGCCCGGGCGGGGGTCCGCGTCCTCGTCGTCGAGCGGCGGGAACGCGTCGGCGGGATCGCCGACACGGTCGAGATCGCCCCGAACGTCCGGGCCCCCGCCGTCGCTCACACCGTCGGGCGACTCCGTCCGTCGGTGGTCCGCGAGCTCGGGCTGCGCGGCCACGGCCTGTCGCTCGTCGCTCCGGACGTGCGCGCCTTCGCGCCTCAGCCCGACGGCCGGGCGATCACGCTATGGGCCGATGCGGCCGCCACGGCCGAAGGTCTCCGCGGCTGGTCGGGCCACGACGCCGAGCGCTACGCCGAGTTCGACGGGCTGGTCCGGTCGATCGGCCGGTTCCTCGCCGAGGTGAACGCGTCGACCCCGCCGGACGTGAAGTCGCCGGGCGTCGGCGATGCGCTCGCCGGGCTCCGCCTCGGGCGTCGCTTCCGCGGCCTGGGCAAGCACGATTCGCACGCGGTCCTGCGCGTCCTGCCCATGGCGATCGCGGACTTCGTCGCCGAGTCGTTCGAGACCGACGCTCTTCGGGGCGTGCTCGCCACCCGCGGCATCCAGAACACGGCGATGGGCCCGTGGTCGGCCGGCACGACCAACGTGTTCCTGACCGACTCCGCCGGCAACGACGGCGGTGCCGCCGGCCAGACGGTCTACGCGCGCGGCGGCCCCGGGGCACTGTCCGCGGCCCTCGCCGCGGCGGTCACCACGGCGGGCGGTGAGATCCGCACCGACGCCGAGGTCGTCGAGATCCGTACGGTCGACGGGCGGGCCGTCGGCGTGACCCTCGCATCGGGCGAGGAGATCGCGTCGTCCATCGTCGTCGCGGGGGCGGATCCGAAGCGGGTCCTGACCACCTTGATCGACCCGGTCGTCGTCGGTCCCGGGATGCGCTGGCGGGCCGCCAACATCCGGACGCCCGGAACCGTCGCCAAGGTCAACCTGGCTCTGTCGGCGCTGCCGCGATTCCCGTCGGCCGGCAGGAACGTTGCCGACCGCGAGGCGCGGCTTCGGGGCCGGATCGTCGTCGCGCCGGGCATCGACTATATCGAGCGCGCGTTCGACGCGGCCAAGTACGGACGACCGAGCGAGCACCCGTACCTCGAGGCGACCATCCCGTCGCTGGTCGATCCCAGCCTCGTCGCGGGAGCCCGCGCCGGGACCCACGTCATGAGCATCCACCTCCAGTACGCGCCGTACGCGTTGCGCGACGGATCCTGGGACGACCGGCGCGATGAGCTGGGCGACCTCGCGATCAAGACGCTCGAGACGTATGCCCCCGGCCTCGGCTCACTCGTCACCGCGCGGCAGATCCTCAGCCCGACGGACCTCGAGCGCGACTATGGGCTGACCGGCGGTCATCCGTACCACGCCGAACCGTCGCTCGACAGCTTCTTCCTGTGGCGCCCGCTGTTCGGTCACGCCCGGTACCGGTCGCCGGTCGACGGGCTCTACCTGGCGGGTTCCGGGACCCACCCGGGCGGAGGCATCACCGGCCAGCCGGGCCAGAACGCCGCCCGCGAGATCCTCGCCGACCGGAAGCGCTGGAAGCGGTAGGGTTCGGTCCCGGCCCGCTCGGGCCGCTGCGGCGAGGGAGATCACCATGGCGACGAACGATCCGGTCGGCGGGCTCGGCGATCTGCTCGGCGGAGCCGCCTCGGGCGGGATCCCGGCCAACGTAGGCGATGCGATCGGCGGCCTGCTCGGCGGGGGTACCGGCGGGACAGCCGGACTCGAGGACCTGGTCAAGGGCTTCGAACAGGCCGGCCTGACCGACCAGGTCCAGTCGTGGATCGGGACGGGGGCGAACCAGCCGGTGACGCCCGAGCAGATCGGCCAGGCGCTCGGACCCGACAAGGTCCAGCAGCTGTCCAGCTCGACGGGCATCGACGTCGCGGCGCTGCTGCCGATGCTGGCGGCGTTCCTGCCTCAGGTCATCAACGCGCTCACGCCGAACGGCCAGCTCCCGAAGGCCGGCGAGGGCGGCGACCCCGCGGACGTCATCGGCGGGCTGCTCAAGGGTCTTGGCGGCTAGCGCTCCCGCGGGCCCACCGCACCGTGGGGCTGGAGCCCTACGCTCGAGACATCCGCGTCAGGCCTTGCCGATCTCCTCGACGTCGGCGTCGACGCCCGGCTCGGGCTCCCTGGGCACGCGGATGCGCCGGCCCTCCCGGTTCTCGACCCGCTTCGCCGCGCGCTCGGTGACCGTCCGTCCCTCGCCGAAGATCTCGAGATAGTGGAAGAACAGCGATGACAGGACCGCCGCGATCGGGATTCCGAAGATCGCGCCGGCGACGCCGGCGACCTTGGCCCCGATGATGACCGAGGCGAGGACGACGATCGGATGGAGCCCGACGGCGCCGGCCATCAGCCGCGGCTGGAGGATGTTCATCACGATGAACCAGCCGATCATCATGATCACGAGGGTCGGCAGGATCGCGCCCGGCTGGGTGAACACCGCGACGATCACCGGCGGCGACCACGACACGAACGGACCGAAGAACGGGATCGCCATCAGCAGGCCCGCCAGCGCCGTCGTGACCGCAATGAAGTCGAGGCCGAGGAGTGCGCTGGTGGCCAGGGCCACGGCGGCGTAGGCGAACCCGATCGCCGCCTGCCCACGGAGGAAGCCGCCGAACGAGCGCGAGACCGCCTGCTCGAGCAGGCGTGCATCGTCGCGCCGGTCGGGCGGGACCAGCCGGTTGAGGAAGGCCTGGATCCGTTCCTGGTCGACCAGGATGTAGACCGACAGGATGACCACGATCAGCGTCGTCCCGATCGCCCCGACGCTCGCGACGGCGATCGACTGGAGGGGCCCGACCAGGCCGCTGGCCGACTCGCGGATGTAGGTCAGGAGCTGCTGAGCCGTGACCACGAGGTCGATCTGGCCGAAGCCGAACTGGTTGAGCCACGATTGGAGCGGGGCGAGGACCTGGGGCAGGTCCGAGGTCAGCTTCGGCAGGTAATCGATGAACTCCGAGATCCCGGTGGCCAGGGTCTGGGCGATGAACACGATGACCCCCACCATCCCGGTGAACAGGAGGAGGTAGACGATCACGACGGCGAGCACCCGCGGTAGCCGGGGCACGTGCTCGATGATCCAGCGCACGATCGGGCTGAGGACGAACGCGATCAGCCAGGCGAGGAAGAACTCGAGGATGACGTCGCCGAAGTCGAAGAAGATCTTGCCGACCATCCCGATGACGACGATCCCGACGCCGACCGTCGCGAAGATCAGCAGGAGGTCGAACATCCGAGCCTGGCGTCGGGTGATCGGCAGGAGCTGCGCCGTCACCATGGGCTCGTCCGATCGGCTCCGATCCTCTGAGCCGGTGTCGGTCACCGAAGGCCCATCCGCTCGCGGACCTCGGCCATCGTCGCCTGGGCTTTGGGCCGGAGCCGTTCGGCGCCGGCCGCCAGGATCTCGTCGACCAGCTCGGGCTGGGCCATCAGCTCGGCGTAGCGTTCGCGCGGCTCGCGATAGTGCTCGATGATCCGATCGGCGAGGAGCCGCTTGGTGTCGACGCAGCCCGTCCGGGCGGTCCGCTCGCCCTCCCAGATCGTCTCGTAGTCGTCGCCGAACGAGCGATGGAGCTGACAGACGTTGCAGACCTCGGGCCGGCCGGGGTCCGTCCTCAGGATCCGCTTCGTGTCGGTGACCATCGACATGACCTGCTTCCGGATCGTGTCCGGCTCGGCGAAGATGTCGATCGTGTTGCCGACCGACTTGCTCATCTTCTTGACCCCGTCGGTCCCGAGGACGATCGGAGCCTCGGTGAACACGGCCTGCGGCTCGGGGAAGGTCTCGCCGTAGCGCGAGTTGAACGCGCGCACGATCTCGCGTGACAGCTCGAGGTGGGCGGCCTGGTCCTTGCCGACGGGGACCAGCGACGCCTTGTAGATCACGATGTCCGCCGCCTGGAGGACCGGGTAGGTCAGCAGCCCGTGGTTGATGTCGTCGGGCTGGTTCTGCTTCTTCTCCTTATACGTCGGCGTCCGCTCGAGCCAGCTGACGGGCGTGACCGTGCAGAGCAGCCAGGCGAGCTCGGTGTGCTCGGGGCGATGGCTCTGGACGAACAGTGTGCAGCGCTCGGGATCGAGACCGAGCGCCAGGAGGCTGGCGGCCATCTCGCGGGTCCGCGTCCGCAGCAGCTCGGGATCGTGGCTGCTCGTCAGCGCGTGGTAGTCGACGATGCAGTAGATCGCCTCGTACTCGTACTGGAGCCGGACGTAGTTCCGGATCGCCCCGAGGTCGTTGCCGAGGTGGACGATCCCGGAGGGCTGGATGCCGCTGAAGATCCGCGGACGGGCGGCCGGGGCGGGCGCTGGGGCCGGCGCTGGGGCGAGCTCGGTCGTCATCGGACCGAGTGTAACGGACCGTTCGAGCCCCACGACCGGTCGGCACGCCCCCCGTCTCGGCTACCATTCGGCCGATGTCCAGCCACGTTCCGACCCCGCGATGAGCCGTGTGCCGCTCCGGGTGGCCGTGCTCGGGGCCGGGACCGTCGGGATCGAGGTGGTTCGGGCCCTGGTCGACGACGCCGACCGGCTGACCCCCACCGACGGGGCGCCGCTCCGCCTGACCGGGGTCGCCGTCCGGGACCTGGAGCGCGCCCGCGGCAACGGGATCGGCCCGGACCTGCTGACCGATGCGCCCGCCCACCTGATCGCGTCGCCCGAGGTGGATGTGGTGGTCGACGTGATGGGCGGCGACGAGCCCGCCCGCACGCTGACCGCCGCCGCGCTCGGGGCGGGCAAGCCCGTCGTCAGCGCCAACAAGCACGTCATCGCCCATCACGGGGCGGAGCTCGAAGCCATCGCCCGTCGGACCGGTGCCGCCTTCCGGTTCGAGGCTGCGGTCGGGGGTGGGACGCCGATCCTCGGGCCGTTGGCGGTCGAGCTGGCGGCCGACCGGGTCGATGCGATCCGTGGGATCGTCAACGGGACGACCAATCACATCCTGACCGCGATGACCGAGCAGGGGCACCCGTACGCCTTCGTGCTCGCCGGGGCGCAGGCGGCCGGGTACGCCGAGGCCGACCCGGCCGGCGACGTCGAGGGCGACGACGCCGTCAACAAGCTGGTCATCCTCGCCCGGCTCGCCTTCGGGACGTGGCTCGACCCGGGGGAGGTCGAGCGACATCCACCGACCGTCGAGGGCGAAGGCCGACCGGGCATCACCGGCGTGCTCGCCGACGAACCGAAGGCCGCCGCCGCGGTCGGCCGGACGATCAAGCTCATCGCCGCGGCGGAGCGGCGCGAGGACGGGTCGATCCACGCTCGGGTCCTCCCCACCGCGGTCCCGTCGGACAGTCCTCTGGGTCGGACCGGCGGCGTCCAGAACCGGATCGAGGTCGACGCCCGACCGGTCGGCCGGGTCGCGTTCGTCGGGCCGGGCGCCGGCGGCCCGGCCACGAGCAGCGCGGTGCTCGGCGACCTCATCTCGATCGCCCGCGAGGGCGGCAGCACGTGGGCCGGCCTGCCGCCGGCGTCGACGACCCGGGTCGCGGGGGCGGCCGACGACGATCCGCAGCGCCGGTTCTTCGCGACGACGCTCCCCGAGCAGCTCATCCGCGACCAGGTCGAGATCGAGACCGCCCGCGGCGGCGGGTTCATCAGCGCCGCCGCACCTCTTGCCGAGCTCCGGGCAGGCCTCGCCGCCGCCGGGGTGGCGGCCACCCTCTATCCGGTCGAGGATCGATGAGCCCGATGACAGGATCCGCCCGATCATGAGCACGCGCCGCCCGTCCGCCCGCCGCCCGGCCGCACGCCGTCCGGTCGAGCGCTCGACCCCGCGCCCGACGCTGGTCGAGCGCTACCGCCGGTTCCTGCCCGTCACCGACGCGACCCCGGCCCTGACCCTCGGCGAGGGGTTCACGCCGCTCGTCCATGCGCGCAACCTCGGACGGGAGCTCGGTCTCGACAATCTTTACCTCAAGGTCGAGGGGGCGAACCCGACCGGCAGCTTCAAGGACCGCGGGATGGTCGTCGCCGTCAGCAGGGCGCTCGAGGCCGGTGCCCGCTCGATCGTGTGCGCCTCGACGGGGAACACCTCGGCCTCGGCCGCGGCGTACGGTGCGGCCGCCGGCCTGGAGGTCGTCGTCGTCCTGCCCGCGGGCCGGATCGCGAAGGGCAAGCTGCTCCAGGCGCTGGTCGCCGGGGCCCGGGTCGTCGCGGTCGACGGGAACTTCGACGCGGCGCTCCGGATCGTGCGCGAGCTGGCCGAGCGCGACGACCGTCCGATCACGCTGGTCAACTCGGTCAACCCCGACCGGCTCGAAGGCCAGAAGACCGCGGCTTTCGAGGTCTGCGACGACCTCGGCCGGGCCCCAGACGTCCTGGCCATCCCGGTCGGCAACGCGGGCAACATCAGCGCCTACTGGGCGGGCTTCGGCGACTATCTTGCGGCCGGGCTCTGCTCGAGCCGGCCCCGGATGTACGGCTTCCAGGCGGCCGGTGCCGCACCCATCGTCCTGGGGCATCCGGTGGCTGAGCCGGACACGGTCGCGACCGCGATCCGGATCGGGGATCCCGCCAGCTGGACGAAGGCGACCGCCGCTCGGGACGAGTCCGACGGCCTCATCGAAGCGGTCACCGACGAGGAGATCCTGGCCGCGTACCGCGATCTCGCCCGGTGGGAGGGGATCTTCTGCGAGCCGTCGTCCGCGGCGAGCCTGGCGGGCGTGCGCAAGCTGGTCCGATCGGACCGACTCGGGGTAGACCGGGATGCCACCATCGTCTGTGTCCTGACCGGGAACGGCCTCAAGGACCCGCACACGGCGGAGGCGCAGGTGGGCGACGTGCTCGGCTCGGAGCCGACGACCGAAGCGGTCGTGGCCGCACTCGGCTGGTAGGAGGGAACGGTGGTCGCGAACTGGCTGGCGGAGCTCGATGGGCGGCGGATCGCCGTCGAGGTGCCCGCGACGAGCGCCAACCTCGGCGCCGGGTACGACTGCCTCGGCCTGGCGATCGATCTGACCGACCGGATCGAGGTCGAGGTCCGGAGCTGGAGCCGGGGCGAGATCGAGCTCGATATCGAGGGCGAGGGTGCCAACGAGCTGACCGAGGACCGGGACAACCGCTTCGTCAAGGGACTCGAGGCCACCCTCGTCCACCTGCGCGGGGAGATCCCGGACGGCGTGGGTTGGCGGATCACGATGCGCAACCGGATCCCGCTGACCCGCGGCCTCGGGTCGTCGGCCGCTGCGACGGTCGCCGGGGTCGTCGCCGCCGATGCTCTCGCCGAGGGTGGGCTCGGCCCGGCCGAGATGCTTCGGCTCGCGGCCGGGATCGAGGGCCACCCGGACAATGTCGCGGCTGCACTGCTCGGCGGGTTCGTGGTCAGCGCCGCCATGGACGGCAAGGTCGAGGCGTTGCGTTTCGACGTCCCGCGCGACCTGCGCTGCGTCCTGTACGTGCCCGAGCTCCGGCTGCCGACCGAAGCCATGCGCCATGCGCTGCCGGAGACCGTGCCGTTCGCCGATGCGGTCGCCAACCTCGGACGGGTCGCGCTCGGCGTCGCGGGGATGGCCGGACGCCGGACCGACCTGCTCCGCTTCCTGACCGTCGACCGGCTCCACGAACCCTACCGCGCTGAGGTCTATCCGCAGCTTCCGCGCCTGATCGAAGCCGCTCGGGAGGCGGGCGCGCTCGGCGCCTGCCTGTCCGGCTCTGGTTCGGCGATCATCGCCTTCACGAAGACCGTGTCCGCCGTCGCCCGGATCGAGGCAGCCTTCTCCGCGGTGGCCGCGGACACGGATCTTCCAGGACGGGCCACGGTCGTCGCGCCACGCAATGCCGGAGCCAAGGTCGTCGATCGCGGCTGAGGCGGTGCCCGCCGTCACCGGAGGTTCTTCCGCATAGCTCCGCCCGGCCGCGTCCCACGCATGACGTCCGTTGTCCGGCGTCACCGACCCCTTGACGACCGGGCCGACACTCAGGCCATGGGGGACCTGATCCACAGCATCGGTGAAGCGATCCGCGGGCTGTTCCAGAACGTCGTCGCCGCGGTCGTCCACGTCTTCACGGAACTCGTCCACACCGTGAACGGCATCATCCCGGGCGGGTTCCCGGTGTTCATCGTGCTGTGCGCGATCGCCGTGCTCGTCGGCCTCGCCACGTTCCGTCGCTGACCTCACCGCGCCGACCTCGGCTCCGATCAGTCCGCGGCATCCGGTCGCCCGACGGCGATCACCCGGGCGCTCAACCCCAGCCCGAGCGAGGCGTACAGCCCGTTCGCCGCCGGATTGCCGGACTCGGCAGCGATCAGGACGTCGCGTCCGCCCAGGTCTCGTGCCGCCCGGATCGCCGCACGGCAGACGGCTCGGCCGAGACCGCGACGCTG
>JADGQI010000059.1 GCA_017881905.1 Chloroflexota bacterium | reverse complement strand
GTGTCGATCAGCCAGGCCGCCTCCTCGATCGCCCAGCCCTTGACGAAGCCGGACGGATCGAGCCGCCCGTCGGTGCGGTGCCGGCGGGCGTCGAACGCCCCGCCGGTGACCGCCGCGAGGTGGTCGCAGGCAGCCAGCACATGCCGGACGTCCAGGCTGGCGTCCTCCTCGAGGAGCTCGCCGCGGGCGAGCCGGCTGACCTCGCTGTCGGCCCGGTAGGTGCTGAACCGGGCGTCGATGTCGTGGAGTTGGTCGAATACCTCGTCCAGGACTCGCTCGGCGACCAGCGGTGGCTCGACGTCGATGCTGACCATGGTCCCCATGACGGCCTCGACACGACGCTGCGCGTGAAGGGTGGCCACGCTCGTCACACGCCGGCTTGGTCGAGCGCCGACTGGAGCGACTGGGCGTAGGCGTCGCTCGTGTACGTCGCTCCCGACACGAGGTCGATCTTGGCGCTCTGGGCCTGGAGCGCCTCGTCGTGGAGGATCGGGGCGACATAGGTCGAGATCTGGCCCGAGCGCCGCCCGGTCGGGAGCTGGAGTGCCACGATGTTCTGGATCTTGCCGCCGGACACGACGACCTCGACCTGGACGTCCCCGTAGCGGGTCGACACGACCTGGCCGTCGACGGTCTTGGCGCTGCCATTGCTGGTACTGCTGCCGTTGCCCGAGGCGGTCGTCGGGGCCGGCGTCGCCCTGCCTGTCGTCCCAACCGCGCCCGGTCTGGCTGTCGCTGCCCCGGTGCCCGCCCCGTTCGCCGGGGCGACGACTCCGACCGTGCCCGATGTCCGGGCAGCCACGGCGTCATCAGGTGTCTTGAAGTTGAGCAGCAGGACGAGGGCGAGCGTCGTGATCGCAAGGGCGGCGACGGCTCGTTTCGGGAGCATGGGTCAGCTGACCGACGAGCCGGTCGCCTGGGCGATCAGCGACGCTGCGTCGGCGATCGGGAGCGCGAAACCGAGACCCTCGGCACCGCTCGAGACCGCGGTGTTGACCCCGACGACGCGTCCGTTCGCGTCGAGCAGCGGGCCGCCGCTGTTCCCGGGGTTGATCGCCGCATCGGTCTGGAGGAGGCCGGTCAACGTGACCGGCTGGCGCGTGATCTCGTCTTGGACCGTGATGGTCCGGCCCGTCGCGGACAGGATGCCCTTGGTCACCGATTCGGTGAAGGTGCCGAGCGGGCTGCCGATCGCGACGAGCGTCTGCCCGACCTGGAGCGCCGCCGAGTCGCCGATGACCGCCGGCGTGAGGCCGTGCCCATCGATCTTCACGAGGGCGAGATCCTTGTCGTCGGACTGCTTGATCACGGTCGCCGGGTACTGGGTCCCGTCCGCCAGCTCGACGGTCAGCGACTGGCTGCCGGCGACGACGTGTTTGTTGGTCAGGATGTAGCCGTCGGCGGTGAGGAGGATCCCAGAGCCGACACCGGTCGAGGGGATCTGGCTGAAGCCCCGCGACGAGAAGCCCTGCGAGGTGATGGTCACGACCGAGTTGCGGACCACGGCGACAACGGCGGGCAGGTCCGCGGCGCTTGCGCCCGGAGCCGCGGTCGATCCGGAGGCGACTGTGACCGCGGCGGGCGCGGTCGTCGCGGCGGGCGCGCCGACGGAGTGCGCCAGCGGACCGGTGACGAGGGCCGCCGTGCCCCCGGCGGCGAGGACCGCCGATAGGACCGCGACACCGACGATCGAGACGAGGCCGCCTGCCCGGGGACCGCGTGGCGGCCGACCCGCGGCCGTGGTGGCGGTCCGCGGTGGCTCTGGCGTCACGGCTGCGGGCGACCAGACCGGCGCGGTCGGTACCGGCTCAGCCGGGGCCGCTGACTCGAACGGTTCGAACGCCTGGTACGGCGCGTACGCGTACGACCCGGCGGGCGGCGCGCTGGCCGGCTCGTTCGGGTCGGTGGAGGCTGGGGTCGGCGGCTCGGGGGTCGGGCCGGGGTCTTGGTCGAACATCGGGCTCTCCGATCGTGCGGGGTCGCGTCGTGCTGCGAGATCCTCCCTATGGAACGCCCTGTAGGTGAGAACCACCTGAGAATCGCACACGGCGCGGAGCAGACTGGCTGCCGCGCCGTGTGATGGTCTCTCGCCGGCGTGTCAACCGGCCAGTTCGGTCAGCCGGCGCTGGTCGACGGTGCCGGGCTGGCGTTGGCGCCATCCTGGTCGTGGTGTCCGTCGGGGAAGCCCGGGCGACCGAGCCCGCCCTTGCCACCGAACCCGCTGTTGACGGTCGCGGCGTCGAGCGACCCGTCGGACCGTTGCGTCCCCTGCGCGACGATGAACCCGCCGACCTTGACGTCGGACAGTGCCCCCGCGGCGCCGTCGACCTGGTAGGTCGTGGCGGAACCGACGTGGACCTTGGCGGTCGTCCCACCCGGGAGCGTGACCGTGAGCGTGTCGCCGTCGATGGTGCTCACCTGGCCGGCCACGGTCGGCAGGACCACGGTGATCGCCGTGACCGTGTAGGTCCCGTCTGCGGCGCGGGTCTCGGCGATCCGGACGTGGTCACCGGTTGCGAGGTCAGTGGCCGCGATGGTCGCTCCGCCCTTGGTGATCTTGGTGCCGGCCGTCAGCGTGATCGTCCGTGACCAGCCGTCGTCGGTCTTGAGCGAGACATCCGAGCCGCTGATCGAGGTGATCGTGATGCCCCCGAGGCCGAAGCCGCCGAACCCGAACCCGGGACCTCCGGACGACCCGAAGCCTCCCATCGGGCCACCCATCGATCCGGCGAACGGGCCGTGGTCCTTGCCGGGCGCCCCGTTGGCTCCCGGCACCGCCGTTGCGTCCGGCGCAGGCGTGGTGAGCGGTCCCGCGCCGGTGGTCGGTGTTGGTGAGGCGCCCATCACGGCTGCGACCCCGACCACCACCAGGAGTGCCGACCCGGCCACGATCCCGAGCCGGACCGCGAGAGAGTGACTCGTCGGTGAGGGAACCGGTTCCCGGAAGGCGACCCCGTCGCCCTCGATCGTCACGGGGATGAGTGGCCTGACCGGGTCGGTGGACCCCGTCGTGTCGTTCGTCTCGGTCATCGTGTGCCTCCGAAGTCGTCGCGGCCGCCGCCGACCGACGGGCCTGGTGCGACCCGTGACACCGAGCATGGCCGGCGATTCTTCGAGCTCTCTGAGAGCCGACGACCGAGCCTAGTAGGCGAAGCGCTCGGCGTGGATCTGGCGATCCGGCAGGCCGAGCCGGCGCAGCGTTCGCTCGACGCGGCTCATCATCGGCCCCGGTCCGCACAGGTAGATGTCGCGATCGCGCAGATCCGGGACGAGCCGCTCGAGGGCGGCCGGTCCGAGTGGATCGACGGTGTGCGCATCGCGCCGCCCGGTGACGTAGAGGACCCGCGCGCCGCGGGCGCGGGCCAGTTCCTCGAGCTCGTTGCGGAAGACGATCTCGCCGGGGTCGCGAACGCGGTACAGCAGCGTCATGTCGCCCGGCCGGCCGGGCAGCGCCTCGAGGAGTGCGCGAAGCGGGGTGATCCCGATCCCGCCGGCGATGAACAGGACCTTGTGCTGGGTCCGGCGCGCGCCGGTCATGACGCCGTACGGACCCTCGATGAAGACCCGGGTGCCGATCGGCATGTGCCGGATCGCGGTCGACCAGTCGCCGAGCTCCTTGATCGTGATCCGCAGCCACATCCCGTTCGGGGCGGACGAGATCGAGAACGGATGTGCCCGCCACCAGCCGTCCCGGGTCAGGAACCGCCACACGAAGTACTGGCCCGAGCGGACCGCGAGCTTGTCGAGGTCGCGACCAACCAGGTAGATCGAGAAGACGCCGGGCGCCTCGTCGACCACGTGCGAGACACGCAGGCGGTGCCGGGCCGACATCCGGATGGGCTGACCCACGCGGAAGACGAGGATGAGTCCGATGGTCACGGCATACAAGGCGGCCCAGTAGGCGACCGCGATCGGATCGTGGATGAAGTCCGCGCCGACGAACACCTGGTGGAGGAACCCGAGGGCGATCGCGAGATAGGCATACAGGTGGAGGCCGTACCACGTCTCGTACGACAAGCGACGCCGGGCCGCCCGGACCGAGGTGATAGCCACGAGCGCGAACAGTCCGCCGCTGACGAGCGCCATCAGCACGTACGGGAAGGTCGTGATCAGCGTGACGAACTCCTGGACCGGGCCGCTGCCGTCGCCCATCGAGTAGCCGACCGTGATGAACACGCCGTGGGCGAGGAGGAGCCAGACGGTCGCGAAGCCGAGCCAGCGATGGG